>NZ_CP032703.1:300000-556856 GCF_007833795.1 Candidatus Pantoea soli
AAACAGCGCAATAAATTAATTAGCCTGCTCACAATAAACCCTCTATCGGTCTGAAATCGCAGGCGGCGCTGAGGAGAAATCGGGCCCGGCATGACTGCCGGCACCCGTTACAGAAATTCTGACATACGCGTCGCGGCGGCACGACACCGGCCGTTAGCGCCACCCCGCTGCGGGTCAGACTGCTGACACGATGTCCGTCTGGCGCGGTCAACGCCTGTCACTGTTTACCCGCGGGGAATAAGCCGCAGCCGGTAAACCTTAAGACACCGCGCTGGCATCAGCGTTTATGACCCGGTATCGGATACATTAAGGTTAATGCCGGTGCATCGGGTAAGTGCCGGCCCGAACGGGCCAGCAGGTAGCCGGCAATCTCTTCCGCACTCAGTTCGTCATCGGCTAATTCCGGATTATCAAACCAGCTATCTGGCCAGAAAATAAGATCGGATGCATTAGCGTCAAAATTACACTCCAGCAATGAGAGGGCGTAGTCTTGCTCAGATTCAGCGCCTTCACAGTCGCAGATAAAGTTGACCGTCTGAATTAACTCTGCCCACGTAAAATCCGGATACAGCCGCGCCTGATTCAGGGCCGTCCGGGTAAAATCAATGGCGCTTGTCGAGGAAGGAAAATCCCTGAAATCCGCAAAATGCCACGGGTTTACCGTCTGACTGTTCCATTCGTTGATCATAGCGACCAGCGCGGGATCGTCATCAGCTGAACCTTGTTCGATTTTCGCCAGTATCCCTTCAGCCTTTTTGGCAAGTTCGCTGATCTTTTTAAGACTTACTTCTGGCGCTCTCATCCTTTCTGGTAACGGCATTTTGTTCATCCTTAAAAAATTAACCCGCTGGCGCCAGAATACGCCCCACGGTGTTGCTGTGCTATCACCTTTTACTGCTGGTGGCAAAACGCTATGGCGGGCGGATATCGTCTCACCTGTTCAGCGGAATAATGCTGATGCGCAGCGACAGAAAATGTCAGCGGGGGTGATCTCCCCTTTTGCCCCGCGCTTACCCCCATAATTCTTAGGTAATAACCATGCGTTACTGGCTTCATTCTGCACAGCAGGCGGAAGCAAAGAGGGTTATATTTTTTAAAAGCAATGACATTACTGACAATAATTTTGTATCTGCTGATGCTGAGGTAGAGATGAAACTTCCAGGTTTACCGGAAAATGAAGAAGCGCGACTGAAATCACTTTATATGATCGATCTGCTTGATACGCGGGATGATGAGCGGTTTGAAAGACTGACGCGTATCAGCCAGAAACTGTTTCAGGTGCCCATCGCCGTGATTAACCTGATCGATCGTGAGCGGCAATGGGCGCTGGCCTGTCAGGGGCTGGCCGGGCGGGAGCTGCCGCGCGATATTTCTTTTTGCGCCCATGCCATTCTGCAGGATGAACCGCTTATTCTGAACGATGCGCGTCAGGATGCGCGTTTCAGCGATAATCCGCTGGTCACCCAGGCTCCATTTATCCGGTTTTACGCAGGCTATCCGGTCCGTCTGCCGGATGGCGAAGTGGCCGGAACATTATGCCTGGCGGGCAGTGAACCCCGCGATTTCAGCGCAGAGGATATCGCGGCGATGAAGGACATTGCCTCCATTGTTGAAGATGAATTTGAAGTCATCAATATGGCGATGACTGACAGTCTCACGGAGCTTCGTAACCGGCGCGGTTTTTATAATATCGGTGAAAAGCGATTCCGTGAGCTTCAGCAGGCCGGTACGGCTTTCAGCATCCTCTATTTTGACCTCGATAAGTTCAAGCCGATTAACGATCTCTGGGGACATGCGGAAGGCGACGCGGTGCTGAAGGTGTTTGCTGACCAGTTGCGCCAGCTGCAGGGGCCGCAGGACGTGGCCGGCCGCATTGGCGGCGATGAGTTTGCCGTGCTGATTGCCGACAGCCATGAAGCGGTGGCGTTTCAGCAAAAACTGCGCGACAGCATAAATGCCTATAACGCCAGTTCAGGTAAGCCCTACAACATCAACTTCTCCTACGGCGTATTAAGCAGCAGCGCCGGCACCTATGGTTCACTGATGGAGATGATCAAAGAGAGTGACACTGTGATGTATTCGGAAAAGCGCAGAAAGAATCCGGGCGGCACTGCCAGCGGACCGCGAACACCCGATGCATCCTGAGCAATAACATCGCCAGCGGCGCAGGCCAGGGTGCGCTGCGCGGGAAAGCGGACTTTTGCAGCGGAACAGGGACGGGTTCCGCGTCTTACTGGGGAGCCAGAAAAGTTTTAAGCTTCTCTATGAAGGTGCGTACCCGCAAAGAGAGATGCCTGCGGCTGGGGTAAATGGCATGAATAGCCACGGTCTCGCCCTGTATCTCAGGGAACAGCTGAACCAGCCGGCCTGCTGAAATATCGTTCTTAACCATAAACGACGGCAAATAACCTACCCCCAGTCCGGCTATGGCGGCCTGGCGAATCGCATCACCACTGTCAAACCGTATAAGGTTGTTGCCGTTTATCGTCTCCGGTCTGCGATCCTTAGCAGAAAATGTCCATGCCGCAGAAGCGGGCCCCAGGCCATAAACGAGGCGACGATGATCTTTCAGGTCTGCCAGTGAGGCGGGCCATCCCCGGAGTTTAAGATAGTCAGGCGAGACAAAAAGCAGTGGCGAAGTTCTGTCAATCACCTGGGTGATGTATTGGTAGCTCGTGATGCCATTGCCTACCCGAATAGCCAGGTCGAACCCCTCTTCGGTCAGGTCGACAATCCTGTCGCTGAAGCTCACTTCAAGGTTAATGCCGGGGAAATGCTGTAAAAACTGCTCAACAAACGGCAATATTACCATCTTGCCGTACCCCTCTGACACCGTCAGTCTCAGAATGCCTCCCGGCAGGGGGTGATGTTGACGAACAACGGCTTCAGCCTCTTCGATATCCTCAAGAATCCTGCAGCAACGATGGTAAAAATCGAGCCCCTCCGTGGTAAGTGATAAGCGACGTGTAGTGCGCTGGAACAGCCGCGTTTCCAGGTAGGTTTCCAGGCGCGTCAGCGCCTTACCTGCTGCAGAGCGCGTTAACCCCATGGCTTTACCGCCCGCCACAAAACTCCCTGCATCGGCAACAGCAACAAAGATGCGTAACGTATTCATATCCAGCGCCGATCCCGGGAATGTCGGAGAAGCGATTTTCCTTCCAGTCATTGGGGAACCGTTTTCGTCAATTTATCTTTTAAAGTCGCATTGTAGAATTTCAATCGATGAGGGCTCAACGATGTTGTCGCAAAAGGCACAGAACGCTTTAGCGGGATGGTTAGAGGCTGCTGGTCCGGTTATTCAGAAAGTGTTTGCAGCGTCTGAAGATAGCTGGCCGCAGGTTCGTAAAAAATATATGCAGGGTATGGAAGCGATTTTCCCCCCCATCGAGGGTGTCACTTACAGAAACCTCCCGGCAGGTAATACCCCGGCAATGATCAGCGAAACGCGCGATGGTATTGAAGGCAGAGTCGTTTTATATATCCATGGTGGCGGTTATGTGCATGGCGGCGTTGAAGCCTATAAAGGATTCACAGGCCGTATAGCCAGAGATTTACAGGCCCGTGTTTATACGCCCGATTACAGGCAGGCACCTGAGTTTCCGTTTCCGCTGCCAATTGATGACGTCTTTTCATCTTATCGGGCACTTCTCGATAGCGGTATTGACCCGGAAAGCTTGTTCTTGCGGGAGATTCAGCGGGCGGCGCGCTGGTTGTGACGGTAATGCGCAAAGCACGCGATGCGGGTATTGCTTTACCTGCAGCGGCCGTGGCCATTTCCCCGTGGGCGGATCTCACCCACAGTGGCTTTTCAGCAACGACCCGTGAAGGAATTGATCCGCTTTGCAGCGTCGCGTTCCTCAACAAACTGGCTAAAACGTTTCTGGCGGGTGAGCGTCCTGCCCATCCTGATGCCTCTCCGGTTTATGCAGATGTGCACGGGCTCGCACCTACCCTTATCCAGATTGGCGAAAACGAGGTCATGCTGAGCGGGGCAATAAAACTTGCTGAGAATTTAGGCGAAGCACGCGTTCGGACGACACTTGAGGTCTGGCCTGGCATGTTTCACGTATGGCATTTACTGGCAGGCACGCTACCAGAAGCCGATCAGGCGTTGCGCAACGCGGTACGTTTCCTGGAAGATGCGCTGACAAAGGACAGATAACCGGGCGGTCGCAGGGCCATGCACGGTGCCAGCCATTTCAACATTAACTGTCATAAGCGCCCCGGCCTTCTGGGGCGCTTGTAGCGTTACAGCGCCTGCTGCGACGGCAACGTCTGACCTGCGTATAAACCCGACCGACCGGCGGGAAATAAACAGGCACAGACACGTTTGCTTACGATTAACGTTAATCGCAACGCCGGCGTTTTAAATGTGTTTTTGTGTTACATCCCAGGATAAAGTCCTGATGCCTTTATCTCAAATCCATGCGCATGTCCCTCAAAGACTTAAATATTATCTATTCAACAAACCCATAACATTATAAGCACACCACATTGGGTAGTGCATATTTCCAATCTATCAAGGTGGTCAGCTAAATATATTTCGCTGGGGATACATTAAAGTCATCCGTAACAACGTCGATAGTCACTTCGTTAATTTCAACATCCCATCAGGTTTCTTATGACTATTACACAGCGTTTGTTGCTGGCATTCTCTTTGCTGGCTTTATCACTGGTCTCGCTTGTCGCCGTATCACTTACGGTGATTTCAGGTTTCCAGTCGCGATTTGAATATGTTCAGGTTAATGCAATACCGAGTATCAAAGACCTGAATAAATCAATCAGCGATACTAATCAATTAGGCATTGCGCTTTATCGTTACCAGACGGCAGTAGACAGTGCTGAGCAGGAAGCAGCGGAAGAAAGAATCAACGCCCTGCTGAGCAAGCTCAAAGCGTTAACTGACTATTATATGGCGAATGATATCTCGAATGACGAAGATAAAAGTATGACCGAACAGGCATATCGTAATATCGATGCGGTTCGTGCTGCACTGCCCGCTTTTTACGCCGCGGCTAAAAGTCATGATAACGGATTATCACTCTCTTTACTGAGAGGTAAAGAAGGCGTCGGTGCCGCAACCCGTCATATGGAGTCCGCCTTCACCGATCAGATAGATTTAAACATTAAAGTCAGCGATGATTTAAGGAAAATAAATACGGGCATCTTCTCGCAGACTATCTGGATCATGTCACTTGCTTCGGCGCTGGTTATTATTCTGCTGGGGGCTTTTTCAGTAAGGATTATTCTTGGCATCCGGCGAAGCCTGTCTGGCATGAGAGCAACCATGTCCGAAGTCAGTAACAGCCTTGATCTGACGCGTACCGCCTCCGTGCTGAGAGATGATGAAATCGGCCAGACAGCGACCGCCTTTAATAACCTGCTAAGCAGAGTCTCAGCAACGCTGTTATCCGTCAATCATGCAGCCCAGTCCGTCAGCACCGGCTCGACGCAGATTGCAGCAGGAAACGAAGACCTTTCTTCACGTACCGAAGAGCAGGCAGCATCGCTTGAGCAGACGTCAGCCAGTATGGCCACCTTAAGTGATACCGTGCGCCAGAATGCGGAGGGTGCTGTTCAGGCAAGCGAGCTGGCAAATAATGCGAACCATCTGTCCCGCCAGAACGGCAGCGCAGTCAGCGAGATGCTGGAAACCATGTCCGATATTCGCGGAAGTTCCGCCAGGATTTCAGAGATCACCGGGCTTATTGAAGGTATTGCTTTCCAGACGAATATCCTGGCGCTTAACGCCGCCGTAGAGGCAGCGCGCGCAGGCGAGCATGGGCGCGGGTTTGCCGTCGTGGCGTCAGAGGTGCGCAATCTGGCGCAGCGTTCTTCTTCTGCTGCCCGGGAGATAAAAGAGCTGATCTCCGTGTCTGTTTCTCAGGTTGAACAGGGTGTGATGCAGGCCACGCACGTGGGCGGCAATACAGAAAACGTCAGCAACGCCATCCGGCAGGTTGCCGATTTAGTGAATGAGATCGCTGCGGCTACGTCTGAACAGAGTAAAGGCATTGAGCAGGTTCATCAGGCTATCGGACAAATGGATGAAGTGACACAGCAAAACGCGTCGCTGGTCGAAGAAGCCTCTTCTGCATCGAAATCATTGCAGGAACAGGCTGTAACGCTGTCACAGCTGGTTGCAACCTTTACCTTACACGAGCGCGCGCCTCAGGCGGCGGTTGCTGTAAACGTGCCGTCAGGCAGAACGCCGCGTCTTCCGAACAGCACGTTGGCTACGGCAGCCGGCGTCAGTGATGTGAACTGGGAAAAATTTTAACTCCGCCATTATCCCCGGCCAGGTTGTTGCGCGGAATGCGCTGTGATGGCAGCGCATTCCAGCCTGAGGCGATTTCTCCGGCGACATAAGGGTCGCCGGCAGGTTATAAACATTTTGCGCCGTCCGCTGTTCCTGTGTTTACCTTCATGCGCGTCCGCATTCTCCCGGTTTGTTCCGCTGGTCCCGGTTCACCCCCTCCCTCCCCGCAGTAACCTGCCGGCTGCAGTATATGTATGGCAACGGGTTTCTCCCTGCACGCGGCACAGACAGCTGAAACAAACGCAGCGCAATTTTGCATATTCTCAGGCGGCCGCCAGCCGCTGCCGCCTGAGACACTGACGCTGAAAGGTAATGACCGGAGGTTACAGCGGTTTATGCGCCGTTTCGCGCGCCTTCCACAGCGCAAACAGGGTAATGCCCAGCGCCAGGCTGACATACAGCGATACCCACAGCGTGCTGCCCAGTTCCCGGTAGAGCGAGGTGATAATCAGCGGCGCAAAACCGCCACCAATAATCCCCGCCAGCGTATAGGCCAGCGACGAACCGGCGTAACGCACGTGGCTGGGAAACTGTTCAGTCACAAAGGCTGCCTGCGGTCCGTACATCATGGCGTGAATCAGCAGGCCCGCCACCACCGCCAGCACAATCAGCGCCGGCTGCGTGCTATCCAGCAAGACGAAAAAGACAAATGACCAGACAATCGCCAGCAGCGCACCGGCGATGTATACCGGACGACGCCCGAGGCGGTCCGACAGCGCGCCAAACAGCGGCACCGTCAGCGCATTACCGATGGCACCGAGCATGGTGGCCATCAGCGCCAGCGGGCGCGGCAGCTGCAGTACCGTGGTCACATACGTCAGCGTAAACACCACCACCAGCGCATACAGCACATCGGAACCGATGCGCGATCCGCCGGCAATCAGCAGTTCGCGCGGATAGCGTAAAAACACCTCTTTCAGCGGCGTGTGGGTGGTTTTTTCCGCCTGCTGCATGGCAACAAAGGTCGGGGTTTCCTCCACGCCACGCCGCAGCCAGAGTCCAAACATTACCAGTAATAGGCTGAGCAGAAAGGGAATACGCCAGCCCCATGCCTGAAACTGCTCGCTACTGAGTGACACCGTCACTAACGTGATAAAACCGGTCCCGATCAGCGTGCCGCAGGATGGCCCGACCTGCGCGAACGAGGCATTACGGCCGCGCTTGCGGGCGTCACCATGCTCCATCGATAACAACACCGCACCTGCCCACTCGCCGCCCAGCGCAATGCCCTGAATAAAGCGCAGCGCCACCAGCAGTACCGGACTCCAGATGCCCCACACCGCATAGCCCGGCAGCAGCCCCATCAGCGCCGTGGTAATCCCCATGATCACCAGCGTGGTGACCAGCACCGCTTTGCGCCCCGCCACATCCCCCAGATGGCCAAAGACAAAGCCGCCCACCGGGCGCGACACATAGCCGACCGCATAAGTAGAGAACGCCAGAATAGTCCCCACCAGCGGATCAAAGCTGGGGAAAAACACGTGGTTGAACACCAGCGCCGCCATAATGTTGTAGACGGTGAAGTCGTACCATTCCAGCGCGGTACCAATCGAACTGGCCGCCGCCAGCCGGCCGGTTTTGCTGCTGCTCACCTGCCCGCGTGCCGCGGTCTGCAGCGTAGAATCAGTGTTCGCCATGGGCCATCTCCTGTTTGGTTAACTGCCAGCTCAGCGCATACAGCTGCGCATCGCCGTTCAGCGCGTCTGCCGCCTGCGCAGCCAGCGTCTGACACGTCTGCGCATCCGAACAGTGCAGCAGCAGCATCGGCTGCATGGCGCGGGGCGCGCGGGGCTCACGCGGCAGCGGTGTGCTGAGCGTGACATCCGGCGTCAGCAGGCGCGAGGCAATATAGCCCGGCGTCTGCTGTACCCCGCTTTGCCATTGCTGCAGCGCTGCACGCTCCATGCCAGCCTGCAGCGTCAGCACGGCAAGATGGCTGCCGGTGCCCTGGCCATGCTGATGGCTGATGGCGCAGACGCGGCGCATCGGATTCACCATCTTGTCGAGGTTATTCACAGACCACGCGGTCTGTCGGGTAAAGGCCGCGAAATAATCAGCCCCGGTAAAGGTGTCCAGCGATTCCGTTTCATACAGCCCCAGATAGCGGCGTTCCGCTGACAGCGCCTGATAGCGCGTCCCGCTGAGAAACCCCGGGATCGCCACGCGCTCCGCGACGTGTTCATGGTCATACCAGAGATTGAAATCGGCTTCGTCTTCGGCGGCGATATGCGTAGCGACAAATAACATGCCGTGAGGAATAGTCATGAACAGAGACTCCGTTGCAGGGTGGATTCAAGGGTAACGGCCCAGCTCAGCAGCGCCGCATCATGGCCGTGGGCGGCGGCCAGCATCAGCCCCACCGGCGCAGAGCCGGGTTGATGGCAGGGTAAGGAGATGGCGCAGCCATCCAGCATGTTGATCACGCTGGTGTTGCGCAGCATCAGCAGGTTGACCTGACGATAACGTTCGCTATCGTCGAGTTCGGCGATGCGCGGCGCCACCATCGGTACGGTCGGCATCAGCACGCCGTCAAAGGGGGCGATGGCCTGCTCCACGCGCTGTCGCCAGTGCGCGCGCTGCGCGTACAACTGCTGTGCGTCAGCCTCACTCAGCGCGCTGCCACGCTGGATGCGGACCAGCACCTGCGGATCGTACTGCGCAGCGGCGCGCTGCACGTGCGCCTGATGCCACTGCCAGGCTTCCCACGCGGTAATGCCGCCGCGCGCGTTCAGGGTGTCCAGTTCTGCCAGCTCAGGCAGCGGCAGTGCCTCCAGCCTGACGCCCTGCGCCTGCAATATGGCCAGCGCCCGCTGCCATGCGGCGCGCACATCGGTGTCCAGCCCATCCAGCACCCGGGTTTGCGGAACCGCAAAACGCGCCTGTCGGAGATCGCGGCCTTGCAGCTTCAGCGGCTGCTCAGCAATCACGCTGTCCAGTAGTGCGCAGCTGCGCACGTCGTGGGCAATGACGCCAATGCTGTCAAGCGACGTCGCCAGCGGCAGCGTGCCGTGCTGCAGAATCCGGCTGGCGCTGGGTTTGAAGCCGGTCAGCCCGCACAGTGCCGCCGGGATACGCACCGAACCGCCGGTGTCCGTGCCTACCGCACCCAGACACATGCCGTCAGCGACGGCCACCGCCGCACCCGAGGAAGAGCCGCCCGGTATGCGCCCCTCCTCCCGTCGCCACGGATTCGCCGGGGTGCCATAGTGCGGATTGATACCGAGGCCAGAGAAGGCAAACTCTGTCATCGTGGTTTTGCCGACGATGGCCGCGCCGGCCTGCTTTAACCGCATAATCACATGGGCGTCCTGGGTCGCGGCGGGAGCCGCTTCCAGCAGGCGCGAACCGGCCCGCGTGGTTTCGCCTGCCACATCAAAGAGATCCTTGATGCTGATCGGCAGCCCGTCTATCGCACTGCGGGCGTGCTGCTGTTGCCAGCGGGTGCTGGCCTGCTGCGCCTGCTGTTGTGCCTGCGTGGCATAAACCTGCGTAAAGGCGCGTACGCCCTCGCCTGCGGCGTCGTCAATCGCCCGCAGCGCCTGCTGCGTCAGGGTCAGGGCATCGGTTTCTCCGGCGCGTAACTGCTGGCTGGCCTGCCATAAAGTTGTCATCGCGCGCTCCTCAGGCAACAACCGGCAGTGCGGTTGTGGTGTAAGCGTGTTCCAGCGTGCGGTTCAGCACCGGATCGTGCAGCGCCATCCGGAACTGGCTGGCGGGCCGGATACCGCCCAGCGCGCTCAGGGTGCCGCATGACATCGCGAAACCTTCAGGGACGGGCTGCCCGGCAAAATAGCGCTGCAGTAAATCATCCAGTGTCAGCAGTGCAGCCAGCGTCCCCTGCTGATAAGTTACCCAGTCGCCGTTGACATGAATCCACGCGCGCAGCTCCAGCCGATCCCAGTGCGCCCGCACGTCAGCCATCCGCCACGCCTGCTGCGCCACCGGCTTGACGCAGGCCTGCTTCGACAGCGCCACGCTGAAGGTTTCCAGATGGCGGTCGGTGTGATCGGATACCAGCGAAACCCAGTATTCACCGCGATGAAAAAAGACGAACGGCTCGGCTTCACCCGACGTCTGGTCACCCACGACTTCCAGCGCGCTTTGCTGGCTAAGCTGCTGAACAGCAACCCGGTAGAACAGCGGTACTGCACCAGGCGCGGGCACGCCCAGCGCTGCCAGTTCCCTGATATGGTGCAGCACGGCGTCCCGATCGCGCCCGACCCAGCCGGCGATCACCAGTTGAGTCACCTCGAAATCCAGCACGGCCGCGCCGTTACTGTCGGTGTTAAAGCGTAAATGCATAGCATGGGCTCCCGTTTGAAAAATTCGTGTGAAATTTCACTGCAATTTCAAGATAGCCATTTTCATGCCAGGTTTTTGTGTAAGATGTCTCAGTACCCCACAAAGGATTTGCGTGATGAGTGATTCAATTGCTGAAAATGTGAGCCAGACAACCTTGCCTAAAAACGTGTCGCTGAATGAACAGGCCTATCTGGCCTTCCGGCACCGTCTGATTACGCTGCGCTATAAGCCAGGGGAGTATCTCAATACGGCACAGGTGATGGAGGATTTGGCGATGGGCCGCACGCCGGTGAATCAGGCGGTGCATCGGCTGGCCACGGAAGGATTGCTGCGCATTATTCCACGCAAAGGGGTGATGGTGGCACCGCTGTCGATGGATGATGCGCTGGAGTTAACCGAAGTGCGGCTGGTAAATGAAGCATTGTGTGTGCGACTGGCGACACAGCGCGTCAATCCGGTGCAGATCACCGCTTTGCGCGCGCTGAACCAGCGCATTGCTGCCGCCGGCAACGCGCGCGATCGCGAACAAATGATGCTGCTGGACCGGGAATTTCATCAGATGCTGGCCGACATCGCCGGCAACAGCCGTCTGTCTGATATCCTCAGCATCATTCATGCCCAGGCACAGCGCTTCTGGGCCACGACGCTCTCCAGCGCGCAGCATATGCAGGCGGTGATCGCGGAACATGAAGCGATTATCGCGGCGCTGGAGCAGGGAGAGAGTACCCAGGCAGAGGCAGCAGCCCGCGCACATATTTTGTCTTTTAAGCAGGCATTGCTTAACTACTGATTGGCTGCGGGCCCGGCGCCGATGCCGGGCCCGGTCCGATCGATTCCCGCACGATCAGCTCGCCGGTAAAGGTTTTCCGGTTGCGCATTTCACCGCCGTCCAGCATGGAGATCAGACGTTCTATGGTTTCCTGAATCATGGCCGTCACCGGCATCTTCACGCTGGAGAGCGCCGGCACGGTATAGGGTGCCAGCGGAATATCGTCAAAGCCCAGCACCGATACCTGCTGCGGCACGCGGATGTGGTGTGCAGCCAGCGCCTTCAGCGCGCCAACCGCCATATCATCATTGCTCGCCACGATGGCGCTGAAGCGACTGCCCTGCGCCAGTAAGGTTTCCACCGCCGCCACGCCCTGCTGTGCCTGCCATTTGCCGCCGATAATCAGTGATTCCTTTACCGGAATCTGATGCTGCGTCAGCGCAGCGCGATAGCCCGCCAGCCGCTCGCGGCCGGTCGGAGAATCAAGTGAACCGGTGATAAAGGCAATATCACGGTGCCCGCGCGCGATCAGTTCGGCAACGGCAGCGGTGCTGGTCTGCTGCTGATCGGAATAAATACAGTAACTGTCATGCTGGCGCAGCCGACGGTTGATGACCAGAATCGGGTGTTTGTGCTGCGCAATAATGCTGTCCATCTCATCGGTGGTGAGAAAGCGCGGATAGATGATTACGCCGTCGCAGCGGAGATCGAGCAGGAACTGAATAGCCGCCTTTTCCTCTTCGGCGCTGTGTTTACCATCCACCAGTAACAGCTGGCGGCCCTGCTGTTCCAGCATACGCGCGGAGTGCTGCATCAGCTCGGTAAAATAGCTGCCGGTATACAGGGTGTTGGTGATCACCAGTCCAATGGTCTGACTGGATTTGGTGGCCAGATTGCGTGCCAGCAGATTGGGCCGGAAGCCGGTTTCAGCAATCGCCTGATAGACCTGCTGACGCTTCTCTTCACTGACATAACCGTTGCCGGACAGGACGCGTGACACTGTCGCTTTTGATACGCCCGCCCGTTTTGCCACCTCAAGTATGGTTGTCATGCTTCACTCTGATTAACCTGCAATGCCAGTCAGTGTACCTAAGCAATGAAAATGGCGGGAATTTTTTCGCTTTTGCCGCAGCGACCACTTTCGACCTCGATCACAATTTCGTTATTTTCATTTTAAATTGCTTGTCTGCCATCTCTGTGTTGTTCATGATTTTGTGAAACCGGTTTCTCATAAACTCATAACAGTTGCCTCTCCCCTGCAAAAAGAGATACCCCTTTATGGCGAACAACTATGCTCAGACCGCGCCCGCGATCGTGGCGGCACTCGGCGGTTTCGATAATATTGAGGCGGTAACCCACTGCATGACGCGGTTACGCTTTGTGCTCAAAGATAGCGCGCGTGTTGATAACGCCCGCCTGAAGGCCATCCCCGGCGTGATGGGCGTGGTACATACTGATACGCAGTGTCAGGTGATTATCGGAAATAACGTTAACCTGGCGTACCAGGCCGTGCTGCAGCTTGGCATGCCGGAAAGCGGCGGCTCGCCTGATGTACCGCTAAAGCGCAAGCTCACCCTGCGCAGCATCGGTGCCGGTATTCTGGATTCGCTGGTGGGCACCATGTCTCCGCTGATTCCGGCGATCATTGGCGGGTCGATGGTGAAGCTGCTGGCAATGGTGCTGCTGATGAGCGGCGTGCTGGAAAAAAGCTCCTCCACGCTGATTATTCTGAATGCCATCGGCGACGGTGCCTTTTTCTTCCTGCCGGTGATGGTGGCCGCCTCTGCCGCGCTGAAATTTAAAACCAACCTGTCACTGGCCATCGCCATCGCCGGTGTGCTGGTGCATCCGGCCTTTATCGATCTGATGGCCAAAGCGGCGCAGGGCCAGGCCGTGACCTTTGCCGGCATTCCGGTTACCGCCGTGAAGTACACTTATACCGTGATTCCGGCGCTGGTGATGACATGGATTTTGTCGCATATCGAATACTGGGTAGATCGCTTCACGCCCGCCGTGACCAAAAATTTCCTGAAACCGATGTTAATCGTGCTGATTGCCGCGCCGATTGCCATTGTGCTGATTGGGCCGCTGGGGATCTGGATCGGCAGCGGGATTTCCGCGCTGGTGTATACCATTCACGGCTATCTCGGCTGGCTATCCGTGGCAATTATGGGCGGCCTGTGGCCGCTGCTGGTGATGACCGGGATGCATCGCGTGTTCACGCCGACCATTATTCAGACCATCGCTGAAACCGGCAAAGAGGGCATGGTGATGCCTTCGGAAATTGGAGCCAATCTGTCACTGGGCGGTTCATCGCTGGCAGTGGCGATCCGTACTAAGAATCCGGAACTGCGTCAGACCGCCTTTGCCGCGGCGGCATCGGCTATCGTGGCGGGCATTTCAGAACCGGCGCTGTATGGCGTCGCGGTGCGGCTGAAACGTCCGCTGATTGCCAGCCTGATCAGCGGTTTTATCTGCGGCGCGGTGGCCGGTGTGGGCGGCCTTGCCAGCCACTCTATGGCGTCGCCCGGTTTGTTCACCAGCGTGCAGTTTTTTGATCCGGCTAACCCGATGAGCATTGTCTGGGTAGGCGGCGTCATGCTGCTTTCGGTGGTGCTGTCATTTGTGCTGACGTTAATTCTTGGTTTTGAAGATATTCCGGTGGCGCAGCCGGCCACGCCGGCCGAAGCGGCTAAGCCGGTCAGCACCCGCGCAATTTATGGACGGCAATTGAGGTGATGTATGTCTGAAGTGACATTTCCTGAGGGATTTTTATGGGGCGGCGCACTGGCCGCCAATCAGTCAGAGGGGAGTTATCGCGCCGGCGGTAAGGGCCTGACCACCGTAGATATGATCCCGCTGGGCGCGCACCGCATGCCGGTGAAACTGGGGCTGGAAAAGCGCTTCACCCTGCGCGACGACGAATATTATCCCAGCCATGACGCCATCGAATTTTATCAGCGCTACAAACAGGATATCGCGCTGATGGCAGAGATGGGGTTTACCGTGTTTCGCACCTCTATCGCATGGAGTCGAATTTACCCCAACGGCGATGAAGCGGAGCCGAATGCAGAAGGCATTGCCTTTTACCGCAGCGTATTTGAAGAGTGCCGCAAATATGGCATCGAACCGCTGGTCACGCTGTGTCATTTTGATGTGCCGATGCATCTGGTGACGGAATACGGTTCATGGCGTAACCGCAAAATGATCGCGCTGTTTGCCCGCTACGCCCGCACCTGCTTTGAAGCCTTTGACGGGCTGGTAAAATACTGGCTGACGTTCAATGAGATTAACATTCTGCTGCACAGCCCGTTCTCGGGTGCCGGCCTGGTGTTTGAAGCGGACGAAAATCCTGAACAGGTTAAATATCAGGCGGCGCACCATGAGCTGGTGGCCAGTGCGCTGGTAACGAAAATCGCCCACGAGGTCAATCCGGCCAACCAGGTTGGCTGCATGCTGGCCGGTGGCAACTTCTATCCGTGGTCATGCAAGCCGGAGGATGTCTGGGCCGCCCTGCAGAAGGATCGGGAAAATCTGTTCTTTATTGATGTGCAGGCGCGCGGCAGCTACCCGGCTTATGCCGCGCGCCTGTTCCGCGAAAAGGGTATCGAGATAGCCATGCAGCCGGAAGACGCGGATATCCTGCGCCATACGGTCGATTTTATCTCCTTCAGCTACTACGCCTCACGCTGCGCATCTGCGGATATGACGGCACAGAACAGCAGCGCCGCCAACGTCGTGAAATCGCTGATTAACCCGCACCTTACGCGCAGCGACTGGGGCTGGGGTATCGACCCGCTCGGCCTGCGCATTACCATGAACATGATGTATGACCGCTATCAGAAGCCGCTGTTTCTGGTAGAAAACGGCCTGGGTGCCCGCGATGAGCTGACGGCAGACGGGCAGATCAATGACGATTACCGTATTGATTATCTGCGACAGCATATTCAGGCCATGGGCGAAGCCATTGCCGATGGCATTCCGGTTATCGGCTACACCACCTGGGGCTGTATTGATCTGGTGGCCGCCTCCACGGGCGAGATGAGCAAGCGCTACGGGTTTGTCTATGTTGATCGCGACGATCTGGGTCGCGGCACACTTGAGCGCATCCGCAAAAAGTCCTTCTGGTGGTATCAGCAGGTGATTGCCAGCAACGGCAGCAATCTGCACAGTGAGTGACATCCCGGCAGCGCACTGCGCTGCCTTTTTATGCTGTTAAGCGGCTGCAATGCCCGTCATCGCTGGCGCGATGCGCCGCTCGCCCCGCCCCGTCAATACTCTTTTTAGCCCCGTGATGGTACTATTTGCGCCCTGCTGTTCAGAGATGGCGCTATGTTACGTAAATCGTTTTCCGCACCTGTACCCGACCTCCGGTTGTATTTTCACCTCCTGTGCCGGCTGGTGCGTACCCTCTTCCTGCTGGGGTTATTTTCGTACCTGCCGGTTTCGGCAGCGGCACAGCAGGTAATAAAAGACGACCAGGCGAACCGGATTGTCAGCGGGATTATCAGTTTTACCCGCTGGCCTGCGTTACAGCAGGATCCTCAGCTCTGCGTATTCCCGTCTGCGCAGCATCTTTCGTTTCCACACGACACCCGCACCGCAGCCGTTCCTTTTAGCGTGGTCTGGCTGAATGACCGCCGTGAGGCCGCACAGCACCGCTGCGATGCGCTCTATTTCGGCGACGAGTCGCCGCAGCAACAAACCGAGCTGCTCGCCAGCCTGCCGGGTAAAGCGGTGCTGACCTTCGCCGAGCAGAATCCGGACTGTACCCGTGGTGCCGCATTTTGTCTGCTGTTCAGCGGTGGACATACCGGCTTTGCGGTGAATCTGGATTCGCTGGCGCGCAGTGGCGTCAGAGTCAGCCCGGATGTGCTGTTGCTGTCCCGTAAAGGAAGCAAATAAGATGAATTCCGCTATAACCCCCAACAATAAAACGTCAATCCGCAACAAGCTGCGTAAAATCAGCACCATTAATGCCGCGGTGATTTTACTGCTGTGCTGGCTGCTGCTGACGTCAACGTCGCTGTTATTCATTAAGCGCTATGAAAAACGTAATCTCGAACTGATCGCCACCACGCTGAGCACCAGCCTGACCGCCGCCACCGTCTTTGAAGACAGCTACGACGCGCATAACAAGATTGCGCTGCTGGGCGATCAGGGCATGTTCGCCTCTGCCCGGCTGGTGACGGATGAGAATACCGTGCTGGTCAACTGGCAGGACCGTCAGGAGCCGAGCGGCTGGTATCAGGATCAGTTACGTCGCTGGATCTATGTCCGGCCGCTGTCGGTGCCCATCAATCACGCCGAGAATCAGGTAGGCACCTTAACGCTGGCTGGCACGGTGAATGGCGCAGCCGATTTTATCCGTTATTCCGTGCTGATTCTGAGCTGTGGCATGGTCTGCGTGCTGGTGATCTCTTTCCTGATCAGCGAGTTTCTGCACCGGGGGATTCTGGTCTCGCTGCGCAATATCACCAGCGCCATCCACTACGTGATTCGCACCGGCGACTTTTCGCAGCGCATTCCGCGCAATCCGACGCGCGAGTTCCAGCTTTTCTCGGAGGATCTGAACTCCCTGCTGAGCGAGATGCAGACGCTGAAAGCCTCGCTGCTGCGTGACAACCGCTCCCTGGCCGCCAAAGCGCTGGAAGATCCGCTGACCGGGCTGGCTAACCGTTCCGCTTTTATTGCCCGTCTGGCGCAGCTGCTGGAGCAGCAGCACGCGCCGCGCGGCTTTGTGCTGCTGTTTCTGGATGGCGATCGCTTTAAATGTATCAATGACAGCTGGGGCCATGCCGCCGGTGATGAGGTGCTGAAAGCTATCGCCGGACGCCTGCTGGCGCTGACCTACCCGCAGGATGTGGTGGCACGGCTGGGCGGCGATGAGTTTGCCATGCTGATCACCAGCCGCACCGATCAGGGCGAATTACAGCAGTTAATCGAAGATATTCACGCTGCCATCGCTCAGCCCATTCATATTGCGGAAGAGAAACCAATTACCACGTCAGTGACCATCGGCTATGCCTGGTCGCAACAGGGAGATTCGGTGGCCTCCATTCTGGAGCGCGCCGATATGCATATGTATAAAAACAAAGGGATACGAGAGGAGCGGATATGAAACTGAAAATGTCTCTGCTGATGCTGGTGCTGGCGTGTGCCGGCTGTCAGTCATCAGGCCGTTTTAACGCGGCGCAAATTGCCGCTATGCAGCAGGCGGGTTTCACACAGAATGCCGAAGGCTGGGGGCTGGGGTTATCCGATAAAATTCTGTTTGGCGTTAACGAAGCGGACCTGACGCCCTCCAGTAAAGTCAGCATCAGCACGATGGCCCGTAACCTCGCCGCCACGGGGATTACCCACCTGCGCATTGACGGCCACACCGATAATTACGGTAAGCCTGACTACAATCAGCAGCTGTCGCTGAAGCGCGCCGATGCGGTCGCCCGCCAGTGGGCCGACGGCGCGGCCATTCCGCGCGCGAATATTGTTACGCGCGGCCTCGGCATGCGCGAACCGGTTGCCAGTAACAGCACCGCACAGGGACGGGCGCAGAATCGTCGCGTTGCCATTGTCATCACCGCGCCCTGAGCCGCGTTACGCTGCCCGCGCGCGACTGTATGCATACAGCTGGTCGCGCGCCAGATTCTTCATTTTCACTTCACACATGATATCGAAAGGCGTAAAGGACAGCGCCCAGTCATTGAGCGTCGGATTAAAGAAGTAATCCGAATGGGCGCGCAGCTTCGGCTTTGACGCACTCAGCGCATTCTGGTCAGGGAAGCCGCTTTCCGGAATCAACCCCTCCTGCGGGATCGAGTAGTGCAGAACCGGCCGGACGCCGCGCCAGGATTCGAGGATCAGCGCGATACGCGGGTCATCCGGCATAATGTGCTGATTCTCCTTTACCCAGTGATGATGGATATCCAGCACCACCGGACACAGCTGGCGCGCCTGCAGCACATCATCCAGCGCACAGGAGATCTCATCGTTCTCCACCGTCAGCATGTTACGGGCTTCCGGGCTCAGGCGCTGAAACGCCGCAGTAAAGCCGTCAATGCCTTTTTTGCCGTTCATGTGAATATTGATTTTGAAATCCTGGAACTGCCGACCGTAGCCCATCAGCACGGCGCAGGTGGCATGATACTCCACATCCTCAATCGCTCTGTCGACGACGCCGTCATTATCAGAGGCCAGCACCGTGTACTGGCCGGGATGGAAGGACAACCGGATAGCGTGTTGCCGGGCAAACTCACCGCAGCGCTGCAGCAACGGTTGCAGATCGCTGAGCATGTCGCCGTAGAGCTGGGTGGCCTGCGGCACCGTATAGAGCGGCAGCAGATCGCTGCCAATACGCATCATTCGCAACGCTTCCGGCTCCGTGGCCAGCTGTTCCAGCGTGCGATACAGGTTTTGCAGGTTATTACGCGCCAGCTCAAACAACAGCGTTGTGGCGGCATCGGTTTCCATGCCCAGAAAGCGCGTGCGGGTGGTGCTTTTGAATGGATAAGGCTGTTTAGCCTCGTGATCGAAATACTTACACGCGAAACCTAATTTCATCTCTTTCCCCTTCAGACTGACTAACTAGTCTAGCTGCCGTTGCGCATTGTGCGCGGAAAGGCGCGGGAAAAAGCGCGGGCAGCCGGCTGGCGGCTGCCCGAAGGTTCAGATGCCCGGATAAGTAATATTGCTGCCCGGGGCTTCACGGTGCAGATGGATAAAGTTCAGATGACGCTCGTACTGGTCGAGAATATCGATGATCACCTGCTCTTTGTTGTAATCCATCAGATCATTGCCCTGGCTGCCCTCCAGCAGGAAGGTTTCCAGACGGAAATAATGCGATTTACCGCTGCGGGCGCGATAGGTAAAGCCCGGTACCGAGTACTGCTGCGGCCAGACCTGATAGACAAAGTCCTGCTCCTCGCCCAGATCCACGCGCAGGTCCAGATGGCCCAGCGGCTGGCCCTCTGCGGCTGCTACGTTCTCCAGCGAAACGCGGGCTCCGCGCAGTTCCAGCTCCTTCGCCACATCCTGCATCGCCGGGAAGATCACCGTCTCCATCATTTGCTGGGTATAGCGCGTGCCGGGATAGTTCATCAGGCGCGACAGCCGTTTTTTCCAGCTGCGGCGGTCGTTACTGGCGGCGATATAAGGCGCGGTTTCGCGGCTGGCGCTGGCGCGGCGATGATCTTCCACCTTCAGCGATTTATACAGTCCAGCCATGACAAAGAAAATCACAAAGCTGAACGGCAGGCCCATGATCACCGTGGTGTTCTGCAGCGCCGAAATCCCGTTGGTCATCAGCATGCCCATGGTCAGCACCCCGATGGCGATGGACCAGAAGATACGCAGCCAGTTGGGCGCGTCGCTGTTGATATCCTTGAGTTTCGACGTGAAGTTACCCAGCACCAGCGAACCGGAATCCGCCGAGGTGACATAAAACAGCATACCGGTAATCGTGGCGACCGATGCACTGAACTTAAACGCCGGATACTGCGCCAGCAGGCTGTAGAAGCCACGTTCGGCATGCGCCATCACTTCCTGAGCAAAACCGGCGTCGCCGTGAATGATTTCGTACAGCGCGGCATTACCAAACACCGACAGCCACAGCAGGGTGAAAGTAAACGGAATGATCAGCGTACCCAGCACAAATTCGCGAATGGTACGGCCACGCGAGATACGCGCCAGGAACAGCCCCACGAACGGCGACCATGCCACCCACCAGGCCCAGAAGAACAGCGTCCAGCTGTTCATCCACTGCACCGGACGATCAAAGGCAAAGGTGTTCAGCGTCATACCCATAAAACGGTTGATGTAATCGCCGACATTCAGCACCAGTGCATTGAGCAGAAAATCGGTTTTGCCCATAAACAGCACAAACAGAATCAGCCCGAGCGCCAGCGCGACGTTGAGTTCCGATAAAATACGGATGCCCTTATCCACACCCGAGGTGACGGAAATCGTAGCGATGACCACCGACAGCACAATCAGCGCCATCTGCGCCGTCAGCCCTTCCGGCACGTCAAACAGCACTTTCAGCCCGTAGTTAAGCTGTACCACACCAATACCCAGCGTGGTGGCAATACCGAAGATGGTGCCAATCACGGCGGCGATGTCCACCGTGTGACCAATCGGCCCATTAATGCGCTTACCAAAAATCGGGTAAAGCGCGGAGCGAATCGTCAGCGGCAGGTTGTAGCGGTAGCTGAAATAACCCAGCGCGATGCCCATCAGCGCGTACATTGACCAGCCGGTTACGCCGTAGTGGAACAGCGTCCACACCATGGCCTGACGGGCGGCTTCCAGCGTCTGCCCGGCGCCTTCCGGCGGCTGCATATACTGCGTGACCGGCTCTGCCACGGAGAAAAACATCAAATCGATACCGATGCCGGCCGCGAACAGCATCGCTGACCAGCTCAGCAGGCTGAACTCCGGTTTGGACTGTTCCGGCCCGAGCTTGATCGCGCCATAGCGCGAACAGGCCATGTAAATCACAAAGACGATGTAGAGCGTGGCGGCCAGCATGTAATACCAGCCAAAGGTGGACGACACCCAGTTGACCGCCGTCTGAATCCAGCCCGCGGCCAGATCGCTATAGAGAATGGTGACAAGTGAAAACGTCAGAATCAGTCCGGCCGAGGTAAAAAACACCACGGGATTGATTCTGTCTTTTTCACTGGCAGGTGGATTAATCATCGGTTACCTCTGGTTAATTTCCTGTAATAACACATAAAAATAAGACGACCTGTGCATCAGGCCTTGTTGTTTTACTTCCTGTTTTCTCCTCAGGGCGGTTAAGCACGGTGATAAATCGCTAGCAAGCGTAGCGCACCGTTTGGCTTTTGTAACAAACGAAGCACAGTACTCTAACAACTTTCTTTTTTATATTGAACGTGCAATCAAAAAAAGTTTTAATAGTGTTCTAACATTGAGGTGGAGCTGGAGTCATGCCAAAGGTGGGAATGCAGCCGATTCGTCGTCGGCAGCTGATTGATGCAACGCTGAGCACGATTAACGAGGTGGGGATCAACGACGCGACGATTGCGCAGATTGCGCGCCGTGCCGGGGTCTCGACCGGCATCATCAGCCACTATTTCAGGGATAAGAACGGGCTGCTGGAGGCCACCATGCGTGACGTCACGCGTCAGCTGCGTGATGCCGTTGCCGCCCGACTGAAACCTCTGGCGAACGCCAGCACCGAAGCGCGCCTGCTGGCCATTGTTGAGGGTAACTTTGATGAAACCCAGGTACACAGCGCCGCGATGAAGGCCTGGCTGGACTTCTGGGCAAGCAGCATGCATCAGCCGCAGCTTGGTCGCCTGGAACGGGTCAGCAGCCGCCGCTTGTTTTCCACGCTGGTGGCAGAGTTTCGCCGCGAAATCCCGCGCGAACAGGCCCGGCTGGCGGCGCACGGCCTGGCCTCACTCATCGATGGCCTGTGGCTGCGCGCCGCGCTGAGCGGTAAGCCGTTCAATCTGGCGATAGCCAGAACGCTCACCACCCAATTCATTCGTCAGCAACTGGCTGGCACACCGAATCACTGAGGAAGGAGAAACCATGTCCCGATTCACCGAACAGCAGCTGTACATTGATGGTAAATACGTTCCGTCCGCTGCGGGCAACACTTTTCAGACCATCAACCCGGCCAATGGCGACGTTCTGGCCGAGGTGCACGAAGCAGAACAGACGGATGTTGATCGCGCGGTTGCCGCAGCCAGAAAAGGCCAGAAAATCTGGGCGGCGATGACGGCAATGGAGCGTTCACGCATTCTGCGTCGCGCTGTGGACATCCTGCGTGCGCGCAACGATGAGCTGGCAGAGCTGGAAACGCTGGACACCGGTAAACCCTTCAGCGAAACCCAGGCAGTGGATATTGTCACCGGCGCTGACGTGCTGGAGTACTACGCCGGGCTGATTCCGTCACTGGAAGGTCAGCAGATCCCGCTGCGTGATACCTCATTCGTGTATACCCGCCGTGAACCGCTGGGCGTGGTGGCGGGTATCGGCGCATGGAACTACCCGATTCAGATTGCCCTGTGGAAATCTGCGCCTGCGCTGGCGGCCGGTAACGCGATGATCTTTAAACCCAGCGAAGTTACACCGCTGACGGCGCTGAAGCTGGCGGAAATCTACAGCGAAGCGGGCGTTCCCGACGGCGTATTTAACGTGCTGAACGGACGCGGCGCGGTGACAGGCCAGCTGCTGACGGATCACCCGGGCATCGATAAAGTCTCTTTCACCGGTGGCGTGGCCAGCGGGAAAAAGGTGATGGCAAATGCGGCCAGCTCGACGCTGAAAGAGGTCACGATGGAGCTGGGCGGCAAATCACCGCTGATTATTTTTGATGATGCCGATCTCGATCTGGCAGCAGACATTGCGATGATGGCCAACTTCTACAGTTCGGGCCAGGTGTGCACCAACGGCACCCGCGTGTTTGTGCCGGCAAAATGGCAGGCGGTGTTTGAAGAGAAAATTGCCGCTCGCGTGGCGCGTATCAAAGCGGGCGATCTGAACGATCCGGCGACCAACTTCGGCCCGCTGGTGAGCTTCCCGCACCGGGATAACGTTATGCGCTATATCGAAACCGGCATCAGTGAAGGTGCACGCCTGCTGTGCGGCGGCAAGCGCATGCAGGGTGCCGCGTTCGACAAAGGCGCATGGGTGGAACCCACCGTGTTCACCGATTGCCGCGACGACATGACCATTGTGCGTGAAGAGATCTTCGGCCCGGTGATGTCCATCCTGACCTACGAAAGCGAAGACGAAGTGGTACGCCGCGCCAACGATACCGAATACGGACTGGCCGCCGGCATTGTGACCAACGACCTTAACCGCGCGCATCGCGTGATTCATCAGCTGGAAGCCGGCATTTGCTGGATCAACACCTGGGGTGAATCCGCAGCTGAAATGCCGGTGGGCGGCTATAAGCATTCAGGCATCGGCCGTGAAAACGGCGTAATGACACTGCAAAACTATACCCAGGTGAAATCGGTACAGGTCGAGATGACCCGTTTCCAGTCAGTATTTTAATCACGCTTAAACCTGAGGAGCGACGAATGGAATTTGATTACATCATTATCGGAGCCGGATCCGCAGGCAACGTTTTGGCTACCCGACTGACCGAAGACAGCAACGTTAATGTGCTGCTGCTGGAAGCTGGCGGCCCGGATTACCGTTTCGATTTTCGCACGCAGATGCCTGCGGCGCTGGCTTACCCATTACAGGGAAAACGCTATAACTGGGCGTATGAAACCGAACCTGAGCCCTACATGAATAACCGCCGGATGGAGTGCGGACGCGGCAAAGGCCTGGGCGGCTCATCGCTGATCAACGGTATGTGCTACATCCGCGGCAACGCGATGGATCTGGATAACTGGGCGCAGCAGCCGGGGCTGGAGCGCTGGAGCTATCTCGACTGCCTGCCCTACTACCGTAAATCGGAAACGCGCGACATTGGCGCGAACGATTATCACGGCGGCGACGGTCCGGTCAGCATTACCACCTGCAAACCGGACAACAACCCGCTGTTTGCCGCCATGATTGAAGCCGGTGTTCAGGCGGGTTACCCGCGCACCGAGGATCTGAACGGCTATCAGCAGGAAGGGTTTGGGCCGATGGACCGCTTTGTTACGCCGCAGGGTCGCCGCTCCAGCACCGCGCGTGGCTATCTGGACATGGCAAAAACGCGCCCGAATCTGAAAATTATTACGCATGCCACCACCGATCGGATTCTGTTCGACGGCAAACGCGCCGTCGGCGTTCAGTATCTGCAGGGCGGCAGCGACACCTCACATACCGTGCATGCGCGTCGCGAAGTGCTGCTGTGCGCCGGTGCTATCGCCTCGCCGCAGATCCTGCAGCGTTCCGGTGTGGGTGATGCTGCACTGCTGAAAAAATTCGATATCCCGCTGGTGCACGACCTGCCTGGCGTGGGTGAAAACCTGCAGGACCACCTGGAAATGTACCTGCAGTATGAATGTAAAGAGCCGGTGTCCCTCTATCCGGCGCTGAAGTGGTGGAATCAGCCGAAAATCGGTGCGGAGTGGCTGTTCAAAGGCACCGGTATTGGTGCCAGCAACCAGTTCGAAGGCGGTGGATTTATCCGCAGCCGGGAAGAGTTTACCTGGCCGAATATTCAGTACCACTTCCTGCCGGTGGCGATTAACTACAACGGCTCCAATGCGGTGGAAGCGCACGGTTTCCAGTGCCACGTCGGTTCAATGCGCTCACCCAGCCGCGGCCACGTGCGGATTAAATCGCGCGATCCGCGCCGTCATCCGGCGATTCTGTTCAACTACATGTCGCATGAGCAGGACTGGCATGAATTCCGTGATGCGATTCGCATCACCCGCCAGATCATCAATCAGCCGGCGCTGGACAAATATCGCGGTCGCGAAATCAGCCCGGGCATTGATTGCCAGACCGACGAGCAGCTGGATGAGTTTGTCCGTAACCACGCTGAAACCGCCTATCATCCGTGCGGCACCTGTAAAATGGGCAATGATGCGATGGCCGTCGTCGATGGCGAAGGTCGGGTGCACGGTGTGGAAGGCCTGCGCGTGGTGGATGCCTCTATCATGCCGCTGATCATCACCGGTAATCTCAACGCCACCACCATTATGATTGGCGAGAAGATTGCGGATAACATCCGCGGGCGCCAGCCGCTGCCTCGCAGCACGGCGGATTACTTCGTTGCCGGCGATCGTCCGGTACGCGGTGAGCCGATGCGGGCATAACGTATTTCAGGGCAGCTTTATGCTGCCCTGCTTTTTTTCAGCCGGATGTTTCCCCAGCCTCACGCTGAGCGAGCGCTGTGATGCAACCTGCTTCTTGTTGTTTTATAAAATCTGCCCCTGCTCTGCTGCTTCTGCCCTGCCCGGCTGTTTCTGCTTCTGCTCGCACCTGCTTTACTGCTTCTGCCCTGCCTGACTGTTTCTGCCTCTGCTCGTACCTGCTTTGCTGCTTCTGCCCTGCCTGCTGTTTCTGCCTCTGCTCGCACCTGCTTTGTTCTGCCCTGCCTGCTGTCTCTGCCCTGCTTCACTGTTTCTATCCTGCCCCGCCGCCCCTGCGTTTTCTGGCTAGCCCACAGGCCGCACTGTCCCAGAGTTTCATTGATACATTAATAGTATGTTGTAACTACAAAAACCAGATCAGCCGGTCAGGCTTGTGGACGGTAAGGTAAGCGCCTGCATAAATCGTTCAAGAATGGCGTTGTGACGCTGCCCCTGACGCCTTACCAGTGCAATAGTGCTGCTATATCGCAGCTGTTCGGGTGCAATAGCGCGCATCAGCTTTTTTTCCACCCACTGCGCAGCGTAGTGGTCCGGCAGAAAACCGATAAAGCGACCGGTCAGGATCAGGAAGGCGATCCCCTCGCGATCGGAAGCGGTCGCCGTGCACGTCAGCGATTGCTGCAGCTGCATGGCTTCTGCCGGCGTGCGAAATGCTGGCGCAACCGCATCATAATGGCTCAGCGCTTCTGCCTTTGCGGTGGCCGCTGTGCCGAACAGCGCATGCTCACGGCTGCAGTAAAGCTGGGAAATTTCTTCATACAGCGGCGTATAAACCAGCCCGGAAACCGGTGCGGTCAGCGGCAGCGCGCCGGCGTGCAGCCGGCCATCCATCAGCCCGCGCTCAATCTCAGCCGCCGTCAACATGCTGATGTTGATATGAATTTCTGAACCGTCGTCGCGCAGGGCATCCAGCGCATCGGTAATTTGCATCCGCGGCTGCGTGACCAGATTGTTGATAATGCCGATGTTGAACTCGCCACGCAGATGTTTGTGCATCTGATTCACCTGCTGGCGGAAATTTTCCACCGCCGCCATCATGCTTTCGCTGTGACGCAGAATCTCCCGCCCTTCATCGGTGAGCGCAAAGCCGGCGCGGCCGCGCTGACACAAACGCATGCCCAGCCGTTTTTCCAGATCGCTCATATGCAGGCTGATGGCCGATCGGGTAATGCCCAGCACGCTTTCCGCTGCTGTGAAACTGCCGCACTCCACAACGGTTTTAAACATTCTCAGCAGCCGAAGGTCAAAATCCGTGATCTGCCCCAGCGATTTCGCTTTCATATAGGTGAGTTAATCCATAACTGAACATGAGTTGTTAAGGATTTAACTCAACTAAGCATTGATTGCAAACTGCCCGCAGGCTTACCGGAGAAAACATCATGTCTGATTCCGTCAACACGGCTTCATTAAACCTGCAGGCGCACTGGATGCCGTTCAGTGCTAACCGGCAATTCCAGCGCGATCCCCGTTTTATCGTGGCGGCAGAGGGCCGCTGGCTGACGGACGATAAAGGCCGTCAGATTTATGACAGCCTGTCCGGTCTGTGGACCTGCGGCGCAGGCCATACGCGCAGTGAAATTCAGGCCGCTGTGGCAAAACAACTCGGCACGCTGGATTACTCACCCGGCTTTCAGTATGGCCATCCCCTCTCCTTTCGTCTGGCAGATCGCATTGCTCAACTGATGCCGGGCGATCTTAATCACGTATTTTTTACCGGTTCGGGTTCAGAGTCGGCGGATACGGCCGTAAAAATGGCGCGGGCCTACTGGCGAGCCAAAGGCCTGCCTGCCAAAACCCGGCTGATTGGCCGCGCGCGTGGCTATCATGGCGTGAACATTGGCGGCACCAGTCTTGGCGGCATTGGCGGTAACCGTAAAATGTTCGGTCAGTTTATGGAAGTTGACCATCTGCCCCATACGCTGCAAAGCCATCTTGCTTTTACGCCAGGTCAGGCGGAGAGCGGCGGCGTGGCGCTGGCGGATGAGATGCTTAAACTGATTGAGCTGCACGACGCGGCAAACATCGCCGCGCTGATCGTCGAACCGCTCTCCGGTTCAGCAGGCGCGATTGTCCCGCCCAAAGGGTATCTGCAGCGGCTGCGAGAGATTTGTACGCAGCACAATATCCTGCTGATCTTTGATGAGGTTATCACCGGTTTTGGCCGCATGGGTCGCTGGAGCGGCGCGGACTATTTCGGCGTAACGCCGGATCTGCTGAACTTCGCCAAGCAGATCACCAATGGTGCGATTCCGCTGGGCGGTGTGGTAGCCAGCGCGGAGATTTATCACACCTTTATGTCACAGTCGCTGCCGGAACACGCGGTTGAGTTTGCGCATGGTTATACCTATTCAGCGCATCCGGTGGCCTGCGCCGCCGCGCTGGCCACGCTGGATGTGCTGGAGCAGGACGCGCTCATCGCCCGCTCGGCGGAGCTGGCCGCGCCGTTTGAACGCGCGCTGCATGGGTTGCGTTCCTGCCCGCACGTGGTGGATATTCGCAACTGTGGCCTGGTCGGTGCCATTCAGCTGGCACCGCGCGACAACGACGCGACGGTACGCCCGTTTGAAGCCGGTATGGCGCTGTGGAAAGCCGGATTTTACGTACGCTTTGGTGGCGATACGCTGCAGTTCGGCCCGATGTTCAATGCCCAGCCTGCCGAACTGGATCGGCTGTTTGACGCCGTGGGCGAAGCGCTGCATCAGGTCAGTTAACCTTACCGACAAGTGCAAGCAGGCGACCCACCCGGGCCGCCTCTGTCTCTACCCGACCCGCACCGCAGGTTGCGGATTGAGCGCGGCCAGCAGCGTTGCCGACGAGGCAACCGCACCGAAAATGCCGCCCTGCATATGAATCATGCTGAGCGCGGCTTCATGATGATGCCGCTCGGTGGCTGCGCAGCAATCGGACAGCACCAGACACTCGAAACCGCGATCGTTAGCTTCCCGCAGCGTCGTGTGCACGCAGACATCCGTGGTTATCCCGGTGATGATCAGGTTGCGGATTCCCTGACTCCGCAAAATCAGCTCCAGATCGGTGGCGTAAAACGATCCTTTACCCGGTTTATCAATGATCACCTCACCCGGTAATGGGGCCAGCTCCGGGATGATCTCCCAGCCCGGTTCACCGCGCACCAGTATTCGCCCGCACGGCCCGGCTGCGCCGATCTCGGCGTGCATGCGCCTGGAGCGCCAGCGCTTGTTGGCAGGCAGGTCACTCAGATCCGGGCGATGCCCTTCGCGGGTATGAATCACCGGAAAGCCCCGCTCACGCAGGCAGGCCAGTACCCGCTGCAGAGGTTCGATCGGTGCCCGCGTCAGGGCAATATCGTAGCCCATGCTGTCAACGTATCCCCCTTTGCCGCAGAAATCAGTCTGCATATCAATGATCAGCAGCGCGGTGTCGTCTGCTGAGCAGCCGCCGTCAAACGGCCAGGCATAAGGTGTGGAATCGATCTGATAATCAGACATTGTTCTTCTCCAGCTGCGGTAAGGGGTTTTCACCTTTTCGTTTAACGATCAGCGTATAGCTCAGTCCGGCGGTCAGCAGCCCGATCACCGCTTCACCCGCCTGTGGAAAGGCCACATGCGCGATCACTGCGCAGAGGCTGCCGATCGCCCAGCCGGCAAAGGCGCTGCCGCGCAGACGGCGCGCCGGACGCTGCTCACTGCTGCGCGCCATGAAAATCAGATCGACAATCATGACTGCACCAAACGGCGGTACCACAATGCCCAGCAGGCTAAGCCATTCAAGGAAGTACGACCACACCCCGGCCAGCGCCAGCGCGCCGCCGATGGCCCCGAGGATCACCGTCCATAAACGCATCCTGCTCTGGAACAGGTGGCTAAAACCCACGGCTCCGTTATACAGGCAGTGCGTACACACCGATCCAAGGTTGATAAACACAAACAGAAACGCCACCACCGAGAGCAGCGTGCCATGACCCATCAGCAGCGGCAGAAAGTTACCGCCGTTGGTCAGCGGGTCCACCGCCGCACCGGCGGCAACAATCACCACGCCAAAGAGGTAGGCGATCACGTTTGCCAGCGGAAACGCGGAAAAGGCGGCGATGACCGCGGATTTACCATTTCCCGACCAGCGGGTGAAATCGGCGGTCATGGTGCCGGAATCAGCAAAGCCGGCGATCACCATGGTAACGGCGGTTCCCATACTCATCACGCCCGCCGCGGTGGTACTGCCCTGCCAGTGCGTAATCACACTTAGATCGTGCTGCTGCGCCACCAGCCAGAGCGCCACCAGCCCCAGCACCACAAACAGCGGCGCGGCGATCATCCCGAGTACGGAGAGCGCGCGCACGCCGAGGAAAGTGACCCCGGTATACAGCACCATGGCGAAGGCGGTCACGGCCAGCGCGTTCCAGCCAAAGGTCTGCTCGATCACCGTGCCGGTCAAGCCGGTCTGGAAGGCATACCAGCCAATCACCACGGTTGAGAGAAAGCCGGAAACCAGTATGTAGCCTTTGCTGCCAAAGGTTCGTCTGGCCTGCAGCGCAAAGTTCATGCCGGTGTGGCCGGCAAACCAGCTCAGCGCACCGACATAGGCAAACAGCACCAGGTTGCCCAGCAGAATCGCCAGCAGCGCAGGCCAGAAGCCGAGATGCCAGGTGATAATGCCGCCAAACAGCGCGTTGGTCAGGATCATCGGAAAACCAAACCACACCGCAGCAACCGCGCCGGTGGAATGACGATGGCTGAGCGGTACCGGCTCGTGTTCAAACTCCTGCTCCAGCGCAGGTGATGGGGTATTATGCATGAACGCCTCCGAAAACAGCGGGGTAACGGTGATTCCAGGGTTGGGTGTGCTCAAACGCGGCACTTGCCGCCAGCACCAGGCCGTCATCCAGATGACGCCCGACGATTTGCATACCGACCGGCAAGCCGCTGGCGGTGAAACCGGCCGGCACCGAAGCAGCCGGCTGGCCGGTGAAGTTGAACGGGAAGCAGAAAGAGAGCCAGTGATCGCTACTCACCATCCGGCCATCAATGACTTCCGGCCCCTGCATATGCAGGGCAAACGGTGGCACAGAGAGGGTGGGTGAAAGCAGCAGGTCATAACGCTGCATAAAGCGCCACAGCTGATTGCACACCTTTTTGCGTACGGTGCTGGCATCGGTAAACTGCTCCGCCCGCCAGTCGCGCTGCAGCAGCGCACGCAGGTGCGGTGACATGCGAGCCCCCAGCTGTTGCGCCAGCTGCCGCATCCCGCTGAGGTCGCTCTCCTGCGCCACCAGCGCTGCAAAGGCGGCGCTTTCATCGCTGATGCCGGGATCCACTTCTTCCAGCTCTGCCCCGATATCGGCGGCAAAGCGGCGCGCCGCTGCCGCGATCAGCTGGCGGACTTCCGGGTCGACCGCGATATAGCCAAAATCCGCGCTGAAGGCGATACGCAATCCGCTAAGCGGTTTGTCCAGACTACCCAGCCAGTCAATGTCGCTGCACGGAATCGATTGCCGGTCACGCATGTCCGGTCCGGCCATCACCGACATCATCAGCGCGCTGTCGCGTACGGTGCGGCTCATGGGGCCAATGTGCTCCAGCGATGCCCAGCTGGAGACGCCGGGATAACGTTCATCGCGACAGCCCGGCCACAGCGGCACGCGCCCCATCGAGGCTTTCAGACCATATACGCCGCAGTGCGCGGCCGGAATACGCACTGAACCGCCCCCGTCGCTGCCCAGCGCGATCGGACACAGCCGCGCGGCCAGTGCGGCACCGGAACCGGCGCTGGACCCGCCGGGGGTTTTATCGGTGTCCCACGGATTGCGCGGTGAGGGAAACAGTGGGTTATGCCCGACTCCGCTGTAACCAAATTCCGGCGCGGTGGTTTTGCCCAGCAGAATGGCGTCGGCGGCCAGCAGGCGCTCAACCGTAATATCATCCTCCTGCGGTACAAATCCGGCATAAGCCGCCGATCCGGACGTGGTTGTTACGCCTGCGGTGCAGATTAAATCTTTTACCGCCAGCGGCACGCCGGCCAGCGCCCCCAGCGCCTCACCGCGCGCGCGTTTTGCGTCAACCGCCTGCGCCTGTGCCAGCGCCCGTTCCGGTGTGGCGGTACAGAAAGCCTTGATCAGCGGTTCACGCTGCGCCATGCGGTCGATGGCCGCCTGCGTCAGTTCGCGGGCAGAGAGATCGCCGCAGCGGATTAATCCCGCCAGCGTGGTGGCATCTTCATCCAGTAGTGCATCAAACATGGGCGTTTTCCCGATTCTGAAAGGTATCGGAAACATTGCACTATGCGTGCCAGTTATCGGCTCACCGTGCGGCGCAGATGGCCAGGCCAGACGGGATACGCGCCTGGATACAAGATGGAATACTTATGGCTGTGCGCGGGCGTGGCCTGCGGCAGCGGTGCACAAAAATGACGCAGCGCTGCACCAGAAACTATTGGAAAGTGCTAAACACCCTTTCCAGAAAAGCAGCCACACACAGCCTGACTGGCGGGAAAGTTTTCGCCTGCAGCATTCCTCTGCCAGACTGATAACCTGGTGAACGAAAAGGGACAGGCATGAACGGCTATCTTTTTCTGGCAATTGCCATTCTGGCAGAGGTGATCGCCACCACCTCAATGAAAGCGATGGCGGGCCTGAGTAAACCATTGCCATTGGTTCTGGTGATCGGCGGGTACGCGGTGGCTTTCTGGATGCTCTCGCTGGTGGTCCAGACGTTGCCGGTCGGCGTTGCCTACGCCACCTGGGCTGGACTGGGGATTGTTCTGGTGAGCGTGGCGTCCTATGTGCTTTACGGGCAAAAGCTGGATCTGGCCGCGCTGGCCGGTATGGGGCTGATTATTGCGGGTGTGGTGGTGATGCAGCTGTTTTCAAAAACGGTGGGGCATTGACAGCCGCGGGCAGTTAATCTCCCGGTCGTGCTGCGCCGGGAGGGGCTGACGCCGGACTGGCTAAGGCGAGCGGCGCTACGGCGCCAGTTTCATCATGACCAGGCCGGCCACGATAAACACTGCCGCAGCAATACGCAGCGGGCTGGCGGATTCTCCCAGCCACCACCATCCGGCCAGAAAGGATCCCACCGCCCCGATGCCGGTCCAGAGGGGATAGGCCGTGCCCAGCGGCAGCGAACGCATCGCCCAGGCGAGCATGACAAAACTCGCCACGACCGCCACCAGCGTGATGGCGGCATAGAGCGGCCGGGTGAAACCCTCAGACATTTTCATGGTAAAGGCCCACACCACTTCCAGTAATCCGGCCGCAATCAGCAGAATCCATGCCATCAGGTTAACTCCTCTGTTTTCCCGCTCGTCCAGCAAGGCTGAAGTGCGACGCCGGTTGTCCTGAATAGCGCCGGTTAACCGCATCAGCCCTGCGCGCTGACCAGCCGCACGGCAAAGCCAAAGAACAGCATGCCGGTCAGCACATTCGCCAGTTTCACCAGTCGCGTGCGGCTGCGCAGGAAGCGTACCATCATCGCACCGGCCAGCAGCAGCAGCGTGTAATAGCTGAAGCTGATGAGCTGAATCAGCATACCCAGCAGTGCAAACGCGGGCGCGGTATGGGTCACCGCCGGGTCAATAAACTGAATGAAAAACGACACGTAGAATAGAATCGCTTTCGGATTAGTGACGCCAAGCAGCAGCGCGCGCAGAAAATAGTTCTCCTGTTTTACCGGCTCAGCAGGGGATGTGCTGCCGCGCTGGCGCAGCGAACCAATAATAATTTTCGCGCCAAGATAGAGCAGGAACATCGCGCCGAGGTATTTCACCAGCATAAAAATATGCGGGCTGGTGCGGATCAGCGTTGCCACCCCCGCCCAGGCGAGAAAGATTAGCACCAGGTCACCGAGCATCACGCCTGCGATGGCGCGGCTCGCCGCTTTGGCGCCGCGGCCCATGCCGGTGCGCAACACATACAGGCTGTTGGGGCCTGGTAATAAAATAATCACCAGCGCACCCGCCAGGAAAGTCCACAAATTGATAATGCCGGCATCATGAAACATTACTGCTCTACCCCATGCCCTTCCGGCCCGTATCTGGCCGGAAAGCGTTGATTCTTAATAAAGGAAATGAACGAAGTCCGCGCAGCCATCCCGCTGCGCGGCGCGGCAGATAATAGCAGCTCCTGCCGGCCGCTGTCGCGGCTTTAGCGGTCAGCCGGTGCCTCCGGTCGTTCAGCCTCATCCAGGCTGGCCCGAAAGCGCGGCAGGCTCTGCGGGTAGTTCTGCTGCACAAACTCAATCATTTTTTCCCGCACGTAGCAGCGCAGATCCCACGCGGTGGGTGAATTTTGCGCCGTCATCAGCAGGCGAATGGTCATGGTTTTTTCACTGGTGTCGGTCACCTGCAGTACCTGCGTTTCGCGATCCCAGAGTTTGGTTTCACTCAACACGGTTTCAAAATGCTGACGCAGCGGCGCCAGCGGCATCGAGTAGTCAAGATAGAGAAACACAGAGCCCAGTATCTGCGCGTTGTTACGCGTCCAGTTCTGAAACGCGTTTTCGGTAAAGTAGGTAATGGGCAGCACCAGCCGGCGCAAGTCCCAGAGGCGCACCACCACATAGGTGAGGTTGATCTCCTCGATCCAGCCCCACTCCTTTTCCACCACCACGGCATCGTCAATTTTGATCGGCTGGGTAAAGGCAATCTGGATACCGGCAAACAGGTTAACCAGGGTTTTCTGCAGCGAAAAACCAATGATGATACCCGCCACGCCCGCACCGGCCAGAATAGTGGTCCCAAATTTCCGCACGCCGGGAAAACTCAGCAGAATCATCGACAGGCCCAGAATCACAATCAGCACGATGGCGATCTTCTTCACGTACATTAACTGGGTGCGGATTTTGCGCGCGCGCAGATTATTGGAAAGATTGATGTCATAACGGATAAACAGCATATCCTGCGCGACGTTGATCAGACGAATCAGCACCGAACAGACGGAAAGAATAATAAAGATATTCAGCGTTGTGGTGATGAAATAGAGCGCATTCGGGCGGATGTTGATGTAGTTGAACCCGGCGTTAATCAATATCAGCGGCAGAAACAGAAACAGCGAACCGCGCAGATGCTTTTCCAGCGATTTAAACAGTTTTTTGTCACGGCTCTGCTCATAGCGCACAAACCGCAGAATAATAAATCTCGCCAGAAACCCCACGGCGAATGACAGCGTGACCAGCAATACCGCGGGCACCCACACCGGTGCACCAGAGAGTTCACTAATAACTAACGGCATCATTTTCCCTTATGTTAAGGCAACCCTTCCCGTTGCCTGATGAGTGACAACGCAGTAACCGTTATTCGCCGGTTAGCTGCGGATGACAGCATGTCGCACATCAGTTTATGAAAAAGGCGGGCAACCCGCCTAGTCAGGGAGAGAAAAACTGCCGGGCGCACAGACGGTGCCCGGCCTGCGGCGGCAGGCGCGATGCGGCTCGCTTCGCGGGCGGCGCGGCAGGATGCTGGCGGAGGTGTTGAGGCTGCTTACCTGACCGCTCAGGGTTTCCCTCTGTGGCTCAGGTCATGTTGTCCGGCCGCGTTCTAACGCGCCACAACGTTATTATTGATGGCGTAAACCGCGCAGGGTTGCCGCGCATCCTGCTGATGCTTCAGGCAGTGTTGTTGTGCTAATGCCGCAGCTTCGCCGGTGGTGCGTGCCCAGTAAGCGATGCCCCAGTCCCCGTGATCATCCGTTGCAAAGGCTTTCTCATCGCGTTGCGCAGAGGCATATTCCCTGAACGCTGCCGCCCCCGCCGCGTTATTGATGGTGTGGGGTAACGGCATTGGCTTCATGCTGACAGCCACTTTCGCTTCAACAGGCAGCCCCTGTTTACGCAGAAAGTCTGCCACCTGCGGCCACCAGAATGCTTCCGGCGCAGAATCCATAAACACATGACCATTGTCACCATAAGGTGGCATCACGATAAAACGGGCCAGGCCACCTGCCGATGTATACGCCTTAACAAAAGCCTGGCCGGTCTGCGGCGAGAACAATTTGTCATTTTGCGAATAGAGCCACAGTGAAGGAATACGGGTTGCGCGCCCCATCGCGCTAAAGGCAGCTAACAGGCCGGTTTCATCACACAACGCGCCTCCGCCGGCGGCCCCTCTGCCCCCGTCAAAATTGATAATCGCCTGAACGCCGGCGGGATGCCCGGCAGCGGCGGCCAGCACACCAAATCCGCCGGCAGACATCCCGGCAAGAACGGTGGTATGGGGCGAGGCCCAGGGCTGCTGCCTGATGGCGTTGAGCGCGCCCAGCAGATCCGCCGTGTCTTTTTGCCGTGCCAGAGAATGTTGCGGATGCGTACAGGTTCCGCCTGTGTACTCTGCGCCGCCGCTTGAATAGCCATACCCTTCCCGCAACACCACCACTGCGGCATAGCCGTGACGGGCAAAAGCCAGGGCGGTGCCGGACATGCGATTCGGGTTCAGTTCCCAGCGATCGAATGCCGCGTTGCCGGTGGTGCCGTTCGTGATCAGCGCCACAGGCCAGCGTTCAGGGCCGTCAGGCCGGGTGACAAAGGCGTCCAGTAACGCCGGCTGACCGTCTGGCAACGTGATTTGCAGCATCAGGGGTTCACGGATGAGGCCAGGGAACTGCTGATTATCGCGTGCAGAAATCGCTGCAACACTCAGCTTACTGCCGGTGAGCGCGGCGCAGAGCAAAAACAGCAGCCCGCGCAGGGTCGGGGTTACAGACGATGAAAACACGCTTTCCAGCCTCGTTGACTGCAGGGAATTCAGGCAAGGTAGCGCGTTAGCGTGGCGGTTAATATAGCGTCAGTAAGACTATTGTTTATCGATTTATTTCACCACCACCTCTGCATAACGCGGCAGAGATCGGCGGTGAAAAAGCGCGAAGCGCGCCAGGCACATTCCGCCGGAGCGAAGCCACCCTCCTGAGCGCACTCAGCGGCCCGGCGCCGGTTTTTTCCGTGCAGAGGCGGTAATAAGGCTAAGCAGCAGCGTACGATAGCGGTGATAGCGCTGCGCCGGTGCCAGCACGCGCCGCAGCAGCAGGCAGTAGTCCATCACCAGACCCGGCGTCCACGTCATGCCTTCCGCGCGACTGCGCACTAAGCTTAATAACCAGAAATCCGGATTCAGCAACACCAGCAGGCCCAGCATGCCGCGCGTGCCGAGCAAGCCTTCTGTCGCCACATCCAGCGCTTCGATCACGCTGGTCGAGCAGTTACGTGAAGTCAGGTTATACCGGGTGTGCGCATGATGCTGGCGCCAGTAATTGCGCAGCGCGGTCTGGTTATAGTGCGTCAGCGTCAGGCGCTTGTCCGGTCGGCACCAGGCTTTAATCTCATGCTCCAGCGAAGGCAGGAAGCTGCCCTCTACGTCAAACTCCTCTTTCGCGCGCAGGGTTTGCAGGAAACTGCGGAAATCCCGTGACACATCGTCCGCCGGATAAAGGCTGATATAGATCTCTTCGCCCATCTCCAGCGAGGTATGGCCGGTTGACACCTTGCCGTGGTGATCGATCGCCGCGACCCAGCGATCAAACCACGGCCGGCGGCCCACCACATCCCCGGAGCCCACCGGCGTCCAGATATAGATTGTCAGCGGCTCCGCCGGAAGCGCGTTGTCCAGTGGCGGATGCGCATAGTTCAGTCCGTGCGGCGCACGCAGCCCCTTGCGGGTAAACAGCGGTAAGCCGGTCACGCTGCTGTTCTCCGGCAGCGCGTGGATCTGCCGTGCCATACTCAGCAGGTTGAGACTCCAGCCCGCCAGCAGCAGAGCAAAGCACAGCGGCAGAATCACATGCGGCGCCAGCGGCCAGTGCGTCACAATCATCACGCTGAACAGCATTTCCGCGCCGCCCAGCAGCAGTTTGCGCGTCCAGCGACGGCAGCGCATCAGACAGCAGGCGATAATGCGAAAGCCGCCATCCAGTAAGAAAATCAGGGCAAAGCCCCACGAAACACAGCCGCTGTTGTCGTGTGAGGCGAGAAAAACCGCCACGCCCGCCAGGACCAGCCCGGCCGCTTTGGCCAGCAGAGCCCAGGCCATGCCGCGTCTGACCGGAAAAGCGTGAAACGCTTCCATGATCCCTTCCAGTACCAGCAGCGCCCCCAGCACATGCAGCGGAAAAGATAAGTGTCCGTGCTGCAGTAAATCCCAGGTAATGCCCAGGCTGGCCGCCGCGCAAAGGGCACTCAGCGCCAGCAGATAGCCCCATCCGGCCCGTAACGCCGGTCCGCCCATCAGCAAAAACAGTAATCGCAGCAAAGGAACTCTCCACACAAATTGCACAGTGCAGTACGCCATCTGTAGATGCCGGTTACGGGCAGAGGTTCGCCCGTCGTAGCACAATCGTTTCTTCGTTTACAGATGGTTTGACTACAGCCGCATCTTACGCGGCAAAGATTAAATCAGGCTTAAGTGTGAGCAGAATGTGGCGGCGCGTTAACGGCGGTCAGCGTGCCGCGCGGTGACGCCAGCGTGACCTGCATAAGCGCAACGGTGGGTTTCCTGGCGCTGGCTGGCGCTGCTGGGGCGCTGTCAGCAGCCTGCAGGCCGCCGTAGCGCCGTGCGCCACCGGTTTTAAGATAATTGCCAGCGGGCGTTTCTTCGTCTTAACAATCAGGCGATTAAGTCAAATGCTGCGACTCATCCGGCGGGCTGCACAAGCAGATTGCAGCCGTATGACGCTTTTTTGACAACGCTGTCATAAATCTTTCACAAATCCTTTATATGTTAGTCGCCCTAATCGTTGTGCTTATGCTGCCTTCGCGATCAACAGGAAGAATTTTAATGAGTGACTCTCTCAACGTCCCGCCGGCTCACGTTTCTGCACCGGGCGTAGCGTCCGGGATGACCGCCCGCAACACATCCCGTCTGCGCCCCCCTATGCTGTTCATCGCGCTGATTCTGCTTGGGCTGGTATTTGCCGGCAGTAAACTGGCGGAGGATATACAGCAGTCCGGCCTCACCCTCAGCGGTCTGCTGCCGCTGATGTTGCTGGCGGTGGCCCTGCTGGCCGCGCTGGGATTTGAGTTCGTCAATGGTTTTCACGACACCGCGAATGCGGTCGCCACCGTTATCTATACCCGTTCCCTTTCGCCCACGGTGGCCGTGGTGCTCTCTGGCCTGTTTAACTTCCTCGGCGTTTTATGCTCCTCCGGTGCGGTCGCCTTTGGCATGATGTCGCTGCTGCCGGTGGAGCTGATTGTCCAGACCGGCAGCCATGAAAGTTTTGTGATGATTTATGCCCTGCTGTTTTCAGCCATCCTCTGGAATCTGGCGACCTGGTGGCGTGGACTGCCCGCCTCCTCATCCCACACGCTGATCGGCGCGATTATTGGCGTCGGCGTTGCACATGCCGTGTCACAGGGCCGCAGTGCGCTGAGCGGGGTTAACTGGGGTCAGGCACTGAACATCGGCAATGCGCTGCTGCTTTCACCGGTAGTGGGCTTTGCCTGCGCGGCACTGCTGCTGCTGGCGATCAAGCGACTGGTGAAATCCCCGGCGCTCTGCCAGACCGCCAGCGCACAGGCGGCGCCTTCCCGCTGGATTCGCGGCCTGATGATTCTCTCCTGCAGCGGCGTCTCTTTTGCGCACGGATCGAATGACGGGCAGAAAGGCATGGGCTTAATCATGCTGATTCTGATAGCGGCCTTGCCGGTGACCTATTCACTGAACCGCACGCTGACGGAGGGCGACAGTGCACAAATCGTGACGCTGTCACACAAAGCACAGCAGCAGCTGGAGGCACTGGCACCGGTTGGTGTTGTGGAGGATGCCCGGGCGGTGCTGACGACCTACCTGCAAACCGGTGAACCCGATCCCCGCGTGCTGCCTGCGCTGGCGCAGCTGACTGGCACAGCGGGCGACACCCTGGCCCGCTACGGATCGCTGAGCCAGCTGCCTGCCGATCGGGTCGCCGGCGTGCGTAATGCCCTGTACCTGAGCGCGGAAACCATTAAACGTCTGCAGGCGGACAACACGTTGCAGCTGCCGGCGGCAACCGCGCAAACCCTGCAGGCGCTGCGCAAAGCGCTGGAAGGTGCGACCCGGTTCATTCCGGCATGGGTCAAAATCGCCGTCGCGCTGGCGCTGGGGCTCGGTACGCTGGTCGGCTGGCGTCGCATCGTCAGCACACTGGGCGAGAAAATTGGCAAAGCGCCGCTGAACTACGCCCAGGGCGTCAGCGCTCAGCTGGTGACCATGGGCACCATCGGCGCAGCCAGTGGATTTGGCCTGCCGGTATCGACCACTCACGTGCTCTCCTCCGGCATTGCCGGCACCATGGCGGCGAACCGCAGCGGCCTGCAGCTCAGCACGCTGCGTAACATGGTGCTGGCCTGGGTGCTGACGCTCCCGGCGGCGGCCCTGCTTTCCGCCACGCTTTACTGGCTTTTTTCCGCGCTTTAATGATGATTGCAACAGGGATAACAAAAATGTCTTCACACTCAACGGAACCAACTGCATTACCCATCTGCTGCAGCAGGTGCCTTATGAAGCGGCGGAGTGCGAGAAAGTCACGCTGCCCGCGCGTATTCACCACGCGGGCTATGTGCGTCATCCGGTCCCTGACACGATGCGGGTGCCGGACTGCTGCGCCTGGCAGGTGCGCAGTCCTAAACCTGGGGGTGCGCCGTTCAGGCAGAAGCCGCGTCATCGTCCAGCCAGAATACCTCCGGCGGGCTGTGCATCAGGAAGTTCTGATGGGAAATATTCCACGCATAGGCGCCGGCCAGACTGAACACCAGCCAGTCGCCCGGTGCCAGCGCGGCGACCGGCTGCTGTCGTGCCAGCACATCTTTCGGCGTACAGAGCTGTCCGACCAGCGTCACCGGCTGGTCGCGCAGCCAGGGTTCATTCTGCGCGCGGCGCAGCACGCTGAACGGATGATTGTGACTCTGCGCCGCCGGCGTGCGGAAATGGTGCGTACCGCCGCGGCCGATGGCAAACCACTCGCCGAGATTCTTTTTCACATCCAGCACTTCCATCACGTAATAGCCGCAGGCGGCCGTCATAAACCGGCCGCACTCAAAGCGCAGGGTCCAGCCGTGCGCCTGGCTGCGCTGGGTGATATCGGGTAAGCGCTGACAGAACTGTGACCAGTCAAAGTGACATTCCGGCTGCTGGTAGTTGATACCGATACCGCCACCAACATTGATCAAATCAATGGTCAGCTGCCAGCGCTGGCACCAGTCATGCACTTTATCAAGGTAAAGGCGTATCAGCGCCAGGTGGTTATCGACGTCCAGCTGGTGAGACATCAGGTGAAAATGAAAACCACGCAGCCTGATGTGCGGCGATGCCGCTATGGCGCGCAGGGCGGCGGGCAGCTCCTGTTCATCCAGCCCGAAAGGCGTGGGTTTCCCGCCCATCATCAGACGCGTGCCGCCGATGCCCTCCAGCGCAATATTCATCCGCAGCAGCACCGCGACCGGCTGGCCGCTGCGGCGGGCCACCGCCTGCAGACGGTTCAGCTCCGTCAGGCTTTCCACGTGCAGCACTTCTACGCCCTGCTCAATTGCCTGCGCCAGTTCGCTCTCCAGCTTGCCCGGCCCGCCAAAAATCAGCGGCTTGTCCGCTACCTGCTGGCGCAGCCAGTTCAGCTCCCCGCCGGATGCCGCTTCAAAGCCGTCCACGTCGGCGCTCAGCGTACGCAGGATCGCCGCTTCCGGGTTAGCTTTGGCGGCATAGAAGAGTTCACATCCCGGCGGTAAGGCGCGGCGCATGGCCTGGGTGTGCTGGCGCAGCGCCGTCAGATCGTAAACATAGGCACAAAAAGGTTCGGTGCGCTGCTGTTGTAACTGCTGAAGTTTGTGTAATACCTGCGGGGTCACGGCTGGCTCCTTAGCGGATGCTGCATCAGGGTGTAATCGGCATGCCGATCGGCTTTCTGCATCAGGCGGGTTTTCAGGTTATTTTTGGAAGGCAGCGTGCCGCCCGCCAGCACAGCAGCGATTTCCGGCTGCGTCCGCCAGCGTGTCAGCTGCTGTGCCAGCACATCCCACAGCTGCTGTTCCAGCGTCCGGTCGCCATCCGCCAGGCGGAACAGCGTTTCGGAGAGATGGTTAACCAGCAGGCAGTAGGCAACCCGGCACCAGCCCTGCTCGCGGCTGTACCACACCGACTGCCGTGCCCGGTCTGACATCCCGGCCAGATCCGCTTCGCGCCAGCGTTCAGTGGTGAGTTTGGTGCCTTCCAGATCGCGCACCCATACGGCCACCGGCAGATGATCCTCCAGCGCCAGCAGCACATTCTGCAGATGCGGCTCAAACACCAGCCCTTCGGCGAAAAAGGCCTCCAGTACGCCAGGCAGCAGCACCTCAAGATAGTGCGTCAGCCATAACCGGCTGGCCTGTGCTTGCGTAAGCCCGCGCGCCTGCGCCAGCTGGCGGATTATCGCCTGCAGTGGGCTGTGTCCCGCGTGATCAAGAGCAAACAGCGAGGCAGCCAGCCACGGTTGCGCATCGTGCAGGTTTTCACGGTACAGAATGCCAAAGCACTCCTGCAGATGGCGCACTTCTTCGGCTTCATCAGCGCGTGCCAGCGATGAGAAATCCAGGCTGCTGGCCGCCGGCTCACGCATGATGCGGAACCCTGGCGTCTGCGTTTCAAGCCGGGTAAATGCCCCCTTCAGTCGCTGATTCAGCGCAACCGCGCTTTCCAGTTCATACCAGGCATTTTTACGCACGCAGTTGGTCAGCCGGACGTGAATGGAGCATTTCAGGTAATAGGGTAAATCGGCGCGCCAGAGCGTGCGTACCGACGAGGTTGCGGCAAACGCCGGCCCGGTTTCGCCGAGCGGCGTAATCAGCCCGGCGTCACGGGCGCGGGCATACAGCGGCGAATCCATGATATGGCGCGCTTCCCACGGGTGGCAGGGATAGCAGTTTTCGCCCTGCAATCCTGCCAGCATGTCTTTGATCGGTGCGCTGCCGCGCACCTGCAACAGCGAGGGATCGATGCGGAACCAGAACAGCGGAAAGCGTGCAGAAACCTCCGGTGAGCAGGCCAGCAGCGCCTGTGGCGTCACGCCCTGACGGCTTTTCGGGCTGGGATGCATCGGATGGCCCCACAGCAGACTCTCTTCGCTGCGGATATAGCTGTGCGTGGTGGCCGGTGGCGGCAGCTGCTGCAGGAATGCGGTCATCACCTGCACGCTGTTTTCAATCTGCTGCTGCAGCTCCTGATTTGGCTGCTGGCCACTTTCGCGCATCATCACATGCACCAGCAGCGCTATTGCTTCGCTGCAGGGTACAGCGCGCCACGGCGTGCCAAACTGCTTGATAAAAGGCGAACCGCTGTAATCACCGCGATCCAGCAGGCTCCAGCGGGTGGCGCGCAGCGCCAGCAGCGTCTCCCCGTTGACATCCAGCGACAGCAGCACCACGTCGCCACTCACCACCCGGCTGGCGAGCGACAGCGGAATATTGCCCTGTCGCGCCAGGCGCACGCGCCCTGCCGGGCGGGCAAACTCGCGGATGTAGCAGTTGAGCAGCGCCGTCAGCGCGGCAAACTCTGCCTGCTCACGCTGCAGTGGCCGTTTCGCGGCCGTCAGCGGATGTTCACGAACTGCGAGTGATACGGACATAACCTGATCCTCGTAAAGATGAAGTAACAAAGATGAAAACGGCCATCACTGCGGCCAGGGCGGACGCCAGATACGGCGTCTGCAACGTGGTATGCGCCACCAGCCAGCCCGCGCTGAGTCCGGCCGCCACGCCGGCCCATTTCCCGGCGGCGTCAATTTGACCGAACTGCTTTCCGGCGCTGTGCTGGCGGATGGCGTTGCTCAGCAGCTGATTGGCACCGCTATAGGCCAGCAGCATGCCGAGACCAAAAAGGGTGCGCGCCGCCAGCAGCGCGGCAGGCGTCTCCAGCCGCGTGTGCCATAGCGCCGCCAGCGCCAGCAGCAGCATGCCCGGCGCAAACCACAGGCCGCGTCCGGGCAGGCGATGCCACAGCGGCAGCAGCAGCAGATAAATCAGATGCGGCCAGCTGTAAAACACGCCAACGATCACCGGCTGATGCAGCCAGTGCGCGGCATAAGGCAGGAAATAGGGAAAGGTCACCACCATGGCGAAATTGAACAAAAATTGCATCAGCCACAGCGGCCACAGCGGCGCGGCCTTTTCGGCCGGTGCTCCCCGGGCAGAGCTCCGTGTTTGTGACGGCGTCACCTCATCCAGCAACCGTAACGACAGCAGCAGCCCGGCGAGTGGCAGCAGCGCCAGCCCCAGCCACAGGCGCTGGCCGATATGCGGCAGCACCATCAGCACGGCGCCCATCAGCGGCGGTGCGCTGAGCAGCGCCAGACGGGCAGAAAACTGCGTCCAGTTCAGCGCTTTTGCCAGCGCATCGCCGTGCAGATACTGCGACAGGTAGCCATTGGCGGCCGCCAGCGTGCCGCCGGCCAGCCCCTGCAGCGCCAGTGCCAGCACCAGCCACGGCAGCGAGGGCGCGGCCCCCGCCAGCAGAAACGCCAGCGTCAGGCCGGCCAGCGCACGCTGCAGCGACAGCCGCCGGCCGTAGCGATCGGCAAAGCGTCCCCACCCGCTGGCGGAAAGCGCCGTCATCACCGCTGGCAGGCTGAACAGCACGCCGGCCCACGGGCTCTGTTCAGCCAGGCCAAACGCCTGCAGCAGCCGCGGCAGATAGAGCGGAACGCCCAGTACGGTAAATGCCGCCAGAAAGTGACAGGCCAGCACCACCACCAGCGTGCTGCGCATCAGTTGCTCTCCCGCTGCAGGAAGTTAGGGCCGCTCTGACCGTAAAACTTGTTGATGTCTGCCGCGCCGGAGGCCTGTTTACTCAGCAGGCTGCCGCTCAGCAGCAGGTACTTCACCGGCTGCGTCGGTGACGCAAACAGCTGCTGCCGGGCGTAAGCGGTCTCCACCCCTTCGCGCGCCAGCCGATCCAGGGTGTTTTCCAGCGCCTGGCGCAGCGTGGCGTAGCCCGCTTCGCGTTCCAGCACCCCGGCCGCGGCCAGACTCTCCAGCACTGCGGCCTGGCAGAGTTGCAGGGTGATGGTAATGAACATCTGCGCCAGCGCGGACTCCTCCTGCACGCAGATACGCGCATCGCGCAGCTGCGATAAACGCGTTGCCAGCTGCGGGGCAGCAGCGGCAAAGCGGGACGGCAGAATCCGTGCGGCGTCATTATCTTTCATGACCAGCGTCAGCGGTTCGCCTGGGGTCATGCTCAGCACCGCGTTCTGCTGGTTGGACTCCAGGGCGATGCCGTAGCGCAGCCACAGGGTCAGATGCACATCGGCCATCAGCTGGCAGTAGTCGCGCCACCAGCAGGCAATATCCGGCATACCCGGCTGCGCCAGCAGTGCGCTGAGATAAAGCCGCCCGTCGGGTAAGGTGCTGCCCAGCGCCGCCACCGGCAGCAGCGTTTCGCCGGGGCGGGCGGCCGGATAGCGGCGCAGCAGAAACGCCAGCTGCTTGTCTTCCGCCACATGGCCGCAGAAGCGCTCATCAACGTGACGGTAGCGGTCCTGCAGCAGGCTATCCTCCCGGCCAATCGCCGTCAGCACATCGGCAAACCACTGGCCGTCATACAGGGTGGAGGGTTTAATCAGCCGGATGTTTTTCTGCCCGAGCGTGCGCATGGTGAGCGGCACTTTCAGGTGATCGCCCGGCCACGCTTTCAGCTGCACGGTGCGCACCGAGAGCGTGGGATAGACATCCAGCCAGGCTTCCGGCGCGATCGCCGCCCCGGCGGGCAGCGCGCTGAGATGACGCAGCGTCAGCGGATGCACCGGGATCAGCGCGTGGTGCCGGTACAAGTCTTCATCAAGCCCCACCTGCTGCGGCTGCGGCCACCAGTCAGGCCGGGCGGCGGCATCGGTCAGCGTCAGGCTCTCGGCCGGCAGCGCCAGCCAGCGCAGCCTGAACGACTGACAGAATTCCGGCGCATACGCGCGCAAATCCGCCTCGCTGAAGCCAAACTTGGCGCGCGCCGTCGGGTAATAAGGGTGATCAAGGAAACTGGCCAGCTGGTCAGCATGTCGCAGTCGCTCTCCCCAACTCATACTGGCAGGCGGGCGCAGCAGCGCCTCGCGCTGCCCGGCAAACGCAGCGGCGCACAGTTCGCCCTGTGCCACGGCGGCATCGGCCTCCTCTTTGTAGGTGGCAAACAGCTGACGCGTCTCCTCCTGCTGATCCGGCATCAGGGCACGCAGCCAGGCGGCATAGCCGCTTTGCGTCGCCCAGCCATCCGCCGTCTGCACCTGCCACACCGGCGACACCGCACGCCAGCGCTGCATATAGTCACTGGCTCGCACCGCCAGCCGCAGGATGACGTCACCGTTGCGGTACTGCAGCCATGTCTGATCGGCCGTCGTTGTGATATCGGCGCGGCTAATCACGCCGCTGACATCTTCCCGCAGGCAGGTATCAATAATGCGCAGGGTAATGTAGTCATGCTGGTTCATGGTGCAATCTCCCATTGCAGGCTGGCAAGGGTCGCGGCATAGCGCTGCTGCAGCTGTTCGCGGTGCTCCGCTTCCAGATAGATCACGCCGAGGTAATCTTTATTGGAGTGGGTGATCGTGACCGCCTCGCCCTGCGCTCTCAGCGGACGGTAGCGCAAACCGGGGGCGGGTTGAGGCTGCGGGGCCTGCTGCAGCACGCCGCTCTGCTGCGCCACCACATAGTGAATCAGCGCCTCGCCCGCGGCCGGCTTCACCGGCGGCAGCGGCTGGCCCAGATGCAGCTGTAAAATCGGGGTGAACCAGCCGCCCGGCAGCAGGCGATCCAGCAGAAATTCGCGGCCGTCACCAATGCTGCGATAGTTAATTTCCACCAGCACCGGGCCATTTTCCGTGACAATAAATTCACTGTGGCAGACGCCAAAACCCACGCCAAAGGTGCGCAGCTGGGCCAGCGCCTGCTGCTTCCAGCGCGTGCTCTGCTCGCCGCTCCAGCGCGCCGCCATTTCCACAAAGTGCGGCGGCGGCGAGAGCTCGACATCAAACCCGCCGACCGCTACGACTTCATTGCCGTCCCCCAGCGTTTCCAGGGTAAACAGCGGGCCGGACATAAAGGCTTCAGCCAGCAGCGTCTGGCGCACCGGCAGCTGCGCCAGATACGCTTCACAGCTGGCGCGATCGTGCACCAGTCGCACATCCATTGATGCCACGCCCTGGCCGGGCTTCACCACCAGCGGCCACGGCCAGTCATCCTGCGGCGTGGTATCGGGCAGCAGCGGCGTTGACCACACGGAGGGCAGCCCCAGCGTTTGCAGGCGCTGGCGCATGCGCCATTTCTCTTTCGCGGCATAGCAAATCTGCCACGGCTTTGCAGGCAGCCCGAGCGCACTGGCCGCTATGGCGGTGGCAGTTTGCAGATGGTCGCTGTTAGAGAACAGCGCGGCGGGCGTGATACCCCAGCCGGTCAGGACATCCAGAATCGACAGCGGATTAAAGACATCGCACTCAATGACGCGCACGCTGGCGTCCAGCGCCTGATTGTGCGCCATGGCATGATCGGTCAGCACCACGACCGGGTAACCCAGCTGCTGAGCGGCGGGGATAAAACCTTCGATCACTGCCGCATTCACGACGTGACTAATGATCACATAGGGCTTGTGGTTGAGCATGGAAGTACCTGTTGCATTGTCGTAACGAAGGATTAAGAAGAGGAAAGTTCGTGCAGCCGCTGCTGCAGCGTACGGAACAGAAAACCGCGATCTTCGCCGCACAGCCAGCAGTCAATGCCCTGTTCACGCCAGCGGAGGCGCTGCTCCGGTGTGCGTGGATTGGCGCAGAAGCGTTTGCCCGCTGCGGCACAGCGGCTGGCCAGCAGGTGGAGTTGCGCTTCCACCTCGGGATGCGTGGGCTGCGGGCCCAGCTGCATACTCATGGCCAGATCCAGCGCGCCTTCCATCACCAGCGTGACCTGCGGAATACGCAGAATGCTGTCGATGGCCGCCACGCCGTCTGGCGTCTCAATCATTGGCACCAGCCACAGCCGTTCGTTGGCCTGGCGGATATATTCCGCCAGCGGCAGCGTGCCGAAGCCGGTAACGCTGCCGCCGGTGATACCGCGCGTCCCTGCCGGCGGGAAGAACATCGCGTCACGCAGTGCAGCAACCTGCTGCGCGCTCTCAGCGCGTGACAGCACAATGCCGTGCGCTCCCATGTCCAGCAGGCGTCCGGCACGCGGTATATCGTCCACGGTGATGCGCACCAGCGGTGCACAGTGATGCTGTTGTGCCAGCTGAATACACTGGCTGAGCAGGGTTTCGTTGTGCGGCAGATGCTCCAGATCCAGCAGCACAAAGTCATAACCGGCCGTGGCGATCATCTCGACTATCGTGGGATGCGGCACGGAGTTGAGCAGGCCAAACAGCGCAGGTTTCGTCTGCAACCGTTGTTCCGGCGAGGTCAGCGCGATCATAAAAATCCCTGTTTAGTAATGGTTATCATTTACATTATCATTACGATTAACTCAGGAATTTTCAAACCTTTTCATCCGTTTTGTTGAATAAATCCAGCGGGTGATGATTACGGATCTGGCGCAATCCAGGCGATAACGGCGAGAAAAGCGGATGATATCGCGTTGATCTTCCGATAAAATCCTGTAACTGCCCGCAGGGCGGACGAAATAAATTGTTACGGAAACTCAACGGCTGCTTATCAGGTCACGCGCCCGAAACCACGTCGCGTGTAAGGAAAGAAACTATGAAACGTAAAGGGTTAATCTGGCTGTTTGCCCTGCTATGGCCGCTGTGGAGCGCCGCGCAGCCGATCAGCGTAACGGATGTTGCCGGGCGGCACGTCACTCTGCCTGCTCCCGCGCAGCGCATCGTACTGGCTGACAGCCGCATGCTGCTGGCCATGAGCCTGCTGCATCCGGATGATCCACTGAAAGGCATTGTGGCATGGGACGACTCCCTGCAAACCCGCGCGCCGGATATGGGCCGCTTCTTTGCCAGCGCCTGGCCCCGGTTATCGAAGATTCCGGTGTTTATCAATCCTTATCGCAGCATGTTCAGCGTAGAACAAGCCACGACGCTGAAACCCGATCTGGTGGTGTTTGATATCGGCATTCTGCCGAAGCTGCAGAGTGAAGGCACCCTGCCACTGCTGGAGAAAAGCGGCATTCCGGTCATCTTCATCGATTTCCGCCAGCAGCCGCTGAAACACACGCCGGTCAGCCTGCGCCTGCTGGGTGCCGTCACCGGCGCGTCACCGCATGCGGAACGGTTTATTCAGCACTGGGAGCAGCTGCTGCAGCGCACCCGTCAGCGCGTAGCGGCAATCCCTGAAGATCAGTGGCCTGGTGTGGTCTTTGAGAATCATGCCGGGATGACCGGTATGGGCTGCTGCGCCGTGTTTGGCCGCAACAGTTTTGGTGCGTTCATTCCTGCCGCAGGCGGACGCAACCTGATGGCCGACAAGGTACCGCCCCAGGGTGCGGACATCAGCCCGGAACTGCTGATCGTGGCTCGACCGGATGTCTATCTGCTGAGCGGCGCAGACTGGAGCCAGCGCGGTTCGCCTTCTCAGGCCGTGCCGCTGGGGTATGACGCCACGCGCAGCAGCGCGCTGCCGCGTCTGCAGGCGCTGATGCAGCGGCCGATGGTGAGCGTACTGCCGGTGGCGCATAGCCCACGCGTAATGGCGATTTACCATCAGTTTTACGACAGCCCGTTCAACGTCATTGCGCTAGAGGCGATGGCAAAACTGTTCCATCCCCAGGCCTTCCGCGATGTTGATCCGCAGGCGGATCTCGAAGCGCTGTACCGGGATTACGCTGGCATCCCCTATCGCGGCCTGTTCTTTCTGCAGCCGTAAGCACAAAAAAAGCCCGTTCATCAGAACGGGCTGTTTGCGATCAGAACTTCAGGCTGACGCCAGCGGTAACCGAGCGCCCTGGAGCCGGCTGCCGTCCCCACGGGCTGGTGTCCACACCGCGGAACCAGTAATCCTTGTCGAACAGGTTATTGATGCCCACGTAGCCGTTCAGCACCGTATTGCCGGATTTATACAGATCGCGACTCACCTGCGCATTCCACACCCAGTAAGACGGCATTTCGCCCACCGAGCCGGTGCGGTTTTCACTGACAGTGTTGGCCGCATCGGTAAAGGATTTACTGAAGTAATATCCTGCCAGCGAGAAAGTGGTATCACGCCATTCGTAGCTGCCATCCAGCGTCAGCTGGGTGCGCGAGGCATACGGCACCTCCTTACCGCGGTTCACGCCATTACGCTGCTCGGCCTGCAGCCAGGCATAGCCCGCGTGCAGCTTTAACCCGTCCACCGCCGCCGGGCTCCAGAAACCTTCCAGCTCCACCCCCTGGTGACGGGTGCGACCGATATTGACATAGCTGTCAGAAACGCTGTTGTAGGAAATTTGATCTTTATAATCGATGCGGTAGAGACCCGCATGCAGGCTGAGGTTTTCGTTGGGGGTGTAGCGTACGCCGCTCTCATAGTTCCACGCCAGCTCCGAGCTGACATCGCCGCCCTTCACAATCTGCGTGACCTGAGCCGGGCGCAGGCTTTTCTGCATATCGGCATAAAGGAACCATTCCGGCGTCAGCTGATATCCTACCGTCAGGCCCGGCAGCCACTGCGTATCTGGCGCGGAGGTGCGCTGCCCGCTGGTTTTATCCACGTATTTTTCGCTGACGTTTTCGTAACGCATGCCCGGTGTGATGGTCAGCGTGTCGCCAAACAGCTTCACGGCGTTACTGATATAGCCGGCCCAGGCTTTGTCATCAAAGTCCCAGTTGCGCGTTACGGCAGTATTGCCGGTCGCCAGCGTCTGCTGCCGCACCTGATAATCCACCTCTTCGCGCACAAAACGGCCACCGATAATCCACTGCTGGTTCACGCTGTCGCCGTTGATATCCAGGCTAATGCGCGGTTCGGTGCCCCACACTTTAAAACTGCGCGGTGAGTTTTGCACAATATCGGCCGGCAGCGCCGGGTTGAAGTTTTGCCCGGGAACTTTGCTCAGGCCGACATGAAAATCACGATCGGATTCATGACCAAAGAACATCCAGTTAAATTCTGCTGAATCAATAAAGCCCAGCGATCCCAGCTGCTGGTTATAGACCGCGCTGTAGCGTTTGGTATGGCCGTCATAATCGTCTTCAGGACGCGTGCTCTGCCGGCGGTCGCGCAGATAATCTGCGGTAGAGAGCGCACCGGCCAGATCGGCATGCGCATCGTAATACTGATAAGAGAGGTTGAGCGTGGTGTCTTCGTTGATGTTCCACAGGCCACGCACGCGGAAGTTCTGCACTTTGCTGTCGCTGTGCTCGCGGAACGAACTGCCTTTTACCTGATTGGCTTCCACCTGCAGGCCAAAATCATCATTCAGCATGCCGCCGGTGCGCAGATAGGTATCCCACAGATTACGGCCTTTGCCGTAGAAGGTGGCACGCTCAGCGATTTCGTTTTCCCACTTGAGCGGGATCGGCTTGCTGATCAGGTTGATTACGCCGCCAACGTTGTTCGGTCCATATTGCACCGCCGCACCGCCGCGGACGACGTCAATGCGGTCAACCGTGGCAAACGTCACCGGAAACAGCGACATCCCTTCCTGACCATAAGGTGCCAGCACCAGCGGAATGCCATCCTCCAGAATCTGCGCCCGGCCGCTGCGGCTGTCATACAGGCCGCGCACCGCAATCTGCGGTAGCACACCGGTGCCGGTTTCATCCTGAATTTTGACGCCGGGCACGCGCTGCAGCGCATCATCCAGCGTGCGGTTCGCCCCTTTTTCCAGCTGTTCATTGCCGATCACCGTCCGGCTGCCCGCCCAGCTTTTCACCTCTTCCGCGCGCGAGTCGCCCAGAATATTACCGGAAACCACCATCGTCTCATCGGCAGCCCAGGCGCACTTTCCGGCCAGCATCACGGCCAGCGCCGTCGCTATCTTGGTATATTTCATCTTCAACCCTGAATGATAATGTAAGCAATTCGTAATGATTTTGAGAAACATTACCATTATCATACAAAAGTTTAAATTCCCTTTTCCCGCCTGCTGCCCGGTCGGGCAGCCAAACGTGACCCTGCCCGCCAGCCTTCTCGCCGCAATAAACGCAGCGCTGGCGCGACCTGAACCGCCGCAGCGGGTGATAATCCCCTGCCGGCATCACTTTTTGTCAAATTTTCTGACCATCATAGTGAATTTTTTTGCTGAATTAACAGATTCACCGCTTGTTCGCCACAGCAGCGAAGCGAGCGGCTGCTGAACCCGGTAACAGAATCTGCCGGTTACGCCTTTTCTGCGGCGGCGCGGAACAGACGGCGATACAGCGACGGCGTGGTGCCGGTAAGCCTGATAAAAGCACGTCGCATCACATCCGGGCTGCGATAGCCGCAGGCCGCCGGAATGGCTTTAAGCGGCAGTTCACCGCTTTCCAGCAGCGCCCGGGCTTTTTCAATGCGTGCCTGTTCCAGCCATGCGCCCGGCTGCATCTGCATCTCTTCAGCAAAGACGCGCGCCAGATGCCGGGTGCTCAGATTCATATGCGCGGCTAAATCCTCCACGCCGTCGATTTCCGCCAGATGGGCCAGCGCCCAGCGCTGCATGGCCTGCAGGGCGCTGCGCCCGCCCAGCGAGATCTGCTGCTTACGCATGAAATGTCCCTGATTAACCGGGCGCTGGAAAAACATCACCAGATTCGCAGCGACCGCCTGCGCCACCTCGCTCCCCAGATCCTCTTCTACCAGTCGCAGCGCCAGATCCAGCCCGGATGTCACCCCCGCCGCGGTACGCAGCGGGCCGTCCGCCACGTAGAGCGCATCCGCCTCCACGCGGGCATCGGGCAGCATGGCGGCCAGCTGTTCGGCACAGGCCCAGTGAGTGGTGACTTTTTTACCGTTCAGCAACCCGGTTTGCGCCAGCAACAGCGCGCCGCTGCACACCGAGCCATAGCGCTGACTCTGCTGGCACAGCGTCACCACCGCCGCCTGCTGTGCAGCGCTGAGCTGGCGCTCGCTGGCATCCGGCGCACCGGCCAGCAGGAAGGTATCCGCACGGTGCAGGCTGGCGTCGTCCAGGCACAGATCGGCCAGCAGCTGCACACCGGAGGAGCACACCACCGTACGCTGTTCCAGCGCCATAACGCTGAGCTGATACACGCGCCGCTGCAGTTGCCGGTTCGCCTCAGCAAACACATCCAGCGGGCCGGAGATATCAAGAAGCTGTGCGCCCGGCACTGCCAGCAGCGTGATCTGATGTTTCATCTCTGTTTGCCGTCCCGATTCATCGCTATGTCTCTATTCGTCGCTAAACGTTTATTTAAGACATTGTGTCGCCGTTTTATGCTGAACGCAACTTCACCACAAGGAGCAACAAGATGAGTTTTACCATTAACGGTATTCGTATTCCGGACAGCAAAATGGCGCGCGACGCGACCGCACTGGTGCGCGATCTGGAATCCGACCTCTTATTTCACCACTCCAGCCGGGTTTACTACTGGGGTGCGCTGGCCGGGCAGCGGCTTGGCCTGAAGGTCGATGCGGAACTGCTGTATGTGGGCTGCATGTTCCATGATGTCGGCCTGACGGAAACCCACTGCAGCTGTGACAAGCGGTTTGAAGTTGATGGAGCCAATGCGGCGCGCGATTTCCTGCAAAGCTACGGCGTGGAACAGGCGGAGATTGATAAAGTCTGGACGGCGATCGCGCTGCACACCACGCCGGGTATTCCGCAATTCATGGCACCGGAAATTGCGCTGGTCACTGCCGGGGTGGAAATGGACGTGCTGGGCATCAACTATGATCAGTTCAGCGAGGCGCAGCGCAGCGCCGTGACGGCACAGCACCCGCGTCCAGCGGCGTTTAAAGAGGAGATTATTGCGGCCTTTTATGCCGGCATCCGGCATAAACCGGACACCACCTTCGGTAATGTAAAAGCGGATGTGATCGCCGATAAGCAGCCGGACTTCACGCCGCTGAATTTCTGCCGCGTCATCCGTCAGTCGCCGTGGGCAGGTTAAGCGCGCGCTTGCTGTCCGCATCCGGCACGCTGACAATGCTGTCAGCCGCGGCCGGCTGAGAGCACTGCCGCACGTTCTGATTGCACGGCCATGCGTCTGCCTGGCCGTGCGTCAGGCGGCGTCCGGCAGCCACAAAGTAAAACGCGTACCGTGCAGGGTGCCGGGCGTGCAGCGCACCTCGCCGCCGTGCGCCAGCACAATTGCGCGCACCACCGCCAGCCCCAGACCGCTGCCCCCCCGCTGGCGCGAGCGCGAATCATCGCCACGCACAAAGGCATCCCAGATTGTCGCAGCAACCTCCGGACTGATGCCCGGCCCTTCATCTTCTACGCTGATCGTGACGCCCTGCTGCTGCTCGCGGCAACTGATGACCACCACGCCGCTTACCGCGTAGCGTCTGGCATTCTCCAGCAGTGCCAGCATGGCCTGACGCAGGCGCGCCGCGTCACAGCAGAGCTGTGCCGGATGGAGATCCAGCACCAGCGAATGCTGGCTGGCTTTGAAATCGGCCTCCATCAGTGCCGCAATGGCCGCCATCTCCTGCGGCACGTCAATCGTGCTCCTGCTCAGCCGCAGGTGCCCACTTTGCGCCAGGCTGAGGGTTCGCAGGTCATCAATCAGGTGTGACAGGCCGTCCGTCTGTTTCACCAGATTGACAAACAGCTGCTGTTCCGGCGGAAAAATGCCGTCCGCCAGCCCCTGTAAACGTCCACGCAGAATGGTCACCGGCGTACGTAATTCATGCGCTATCGCCGCGTTCCAGGTGCGGATATCACGCGAGGCGTTCTCCAGCCGCGCCGCCATCTGATTAAAGTCATCCACCAGCGCACTCATTTCGGCCAGCGGTTTTTCCCCCTGCTGCGCGCGGGCGCTGAGATCGCCGTCGGCCACCTGGCGGGCGCTGACGGTCAGCGACTGCAGGGGAAACAAAATCTTGCGGACAAACCCTGCCGCGGTCAGCACCGACACCAGCACGGTCAGCAACGTGGAAATGATCAACTGGACCCAGTCGGCGGTATCAAACGCAAATTCATCGCCCACCGGGTGGCCGCTCCTGAACGTGGTGTAGAAAACCCAAGCAAAGAAGGTGCCGAAGGAGATCACAAACGAGTAAAGCGTCACCTTCAGGATCAGCCAGTTCAGCTGATGTTTAATGCTGTGCAGTTTCACGTCCCGCTCCCCAGCCGATAGCCAAATCCGCGCACGTTCTGCAGCAGGCCGGTTGTGCCCGCCTCTTCCAGCTTGCGGCGCAGCTTGCTGATGTGGCTGTCCACGGTGCGCGGCAGGGTTTCTCCTTCCGGCAGGCAGGCTTCCAGCAGCTCATCGCGGCTGAACACGCGGTCCGGCGCGCGCGCCAGATGCGCCAGCAGCCGGAATTCTGTCATCGTCAGGCGCGGCGCAATGTTGACGTTAGCGGGGCGGACGATGGCACGGTGATGTAGCAGGCTGATATCGACGCTGGCGCTGAATATCATATCCTCTGCGGGCAGCGCGGGCTGAACGCGGCGTAACACGGCCTGCACGCGTGCCACCACTTCGGCTGGATTGAACGGTTTCACCACGTAGTCATCCGCGCCAAAGCGCAGCGCGGAGAGTTTATCAATGTCATCATCGTTGGCGGTCAGCATAATCACCGGGGTGTTGCCGCTGCGCCGCAGCTCCGCCAGCACCTGCCAGCCATCTTTTTCCGGCATGCGGATATCCAGCAGCACCAGCTGCGGATGCGCCCGGGTATACTGCGCCAGCGCCAGCGTGCCGTTTTCCGCGTGCAGCGTACGAAAGCCGGCCTTTTCCAGATAAGCCATCAGGATGGCGGCGATATCCGCATCATCTTCAGCAATTAATATCAGTGCGTTACACATGGGCCAGTCTCAGTAAGCGAAAGGGTGTCTGCTGCATGCCGGCGGCCGGTCAGTCCGACGGCTGCGCCGGCTGGCGACGCAGCAGCCGCGCACGCAGCCGCATCACCACGACAAAAAACAGCGGCACGAAGATCAGGGAAAATAGCGTGGCGCTGAGGATACCACCAAAGACGCCGGTCCCGATGGCCCGCTGCGTTTCGCTGCTGGCTCCGCTGGCCAGTAACAGCGGCACCACGCCCAGGCCAAACGCCAGCGAGGTCATCACGATTGGCCGCAGCCGCAGCCGTGCTGCTGTCAGCGCCGCACGGGTTGCGCTCTCGCCTTTATCATGCAGCTGGCGGGCAAACTCAATGATCAGAATCGCATTTTTGGCCGACAGGCCTGTCACGGTGATCAACCCCACTTTAAAGAACACATCACCCGGCATGTCACGCAGCAGCACAGCGGTGACCGCGCCCAGCAGGCCGGCCGGCACCGCCAGCATCACCGTCAGCGGAATAACCCAGCTCTCGTACAGGGCCGCCAGCACCAGAAATACCACCAGCAGCGACAGCGCCATCAGCATCGGTGCCTGCGCCGCCGCCTCCCGCTCCTGCAGCGACTGTCCGGTCCAGGCCAGCGCAAAGCCGGGTGGCAGTTGCTGCGCCAGCCGCATCATCTCGTTCATCGCCTCGCCGCTGGCGACACCGGGCGCGGCGCTGCCCGACAGACGCACCGCCGGATAGCCCTGATAGCGCACCTGCTGCAGCGGTGCGTCATACCATAGCGGCTGCACAAAGGTTTTCAGCGCCACCATATTATTATCATTGTTACGCACGTACAGATTCAGGATGTCATCCATCTGCATCCGGTCTTTGGCATCAGCCTGAATAATCACCTGCTGCATGCGTCCCTGATTGGGAAAATCATTCACGTACAGTGACCCCATCGCCGCACTCAGGGTGTCGCTGATGGCAGCAAACGAGACGCCCATCGCCTGTGCCTTTTCGCGATCAATCTCCAGCCGCACGCTGCTGCCTGCCGGTAATCCTTCAGCATACACCTGAGTGACCTTGTCACTTTTCGCCGCCAGCTGCAGCAGCTGCGCCTGGGCCGCCAGCAGGGCTTTTTCGCCCTGGTTTGCGCGATCTTCCAGCCGCAGGGTAAAGCCGGAGGACGTGCCCAGATCCTCGATCGGCGGTGGCAGCAGGCTCATGATGCTGCCCTCCTGCACGTCGGCCATCGCCTGTTCTGCAAACGCCACTTCCTGTGCGGTGGTGGCGTCACCGCGCTGCGCCCAGGGCTTCAGGACACTAAAGGCCAGCGCGGTATTGGCACCGGAGCCGGAAAAGCCAAAGCCGATGATGGTCTGGCTGGTGGCGATAGCGGGTCGGGTTGCCATAGCCTGCTCATATTTTTCCACCACTGCCAGCGTGCGCTGTTGCGTCGCATCCGCGGGCAGCTGAAACGCGGTCATAAAATAGCCCTGATCCTCATCCGGCAGAAAACTGGAAGCAAGCTGGCTGAACGCCAGCCACAACGCCACGCAGAGCGCGAGAAACGCCACCAGCATGCGGCCGCTACGTGTAATGCTGTAGCTGACCCAGCCCTGATAGCGCTCGGTCAGCCGGGCAACGCCGCGGTTAAAGGCGGCAAATACGCCCTGGCTGGCGTGGGCCGGCGGAATGGCGCTGAGCAGCGTGGCGCACAGTGCAGGCGTCAGGGTCAGTGCCAGCAGGCCGGAGAACAGAATGGCGGTCGCCATCGAAAAGGCAAACTGACGGTAGATCACCCCAACCGAGCCACTGGCGAAGCCCATCGGGATAAAGACAGCCGTCAGCACCAGCGTGATGCCAATGATCGCGCTGGTGATTTCACGCATTGCCCGCTGCGTTGCCGCCCGCGGGCCCAACTGCTCTTCGCGCATAATACGCTCAACGTTTTCTACGACCACGATGGCGTCATCGACGATGATGCCGATTGCCAGCACCATGCCAGACAGGGTCAATACGTTGACGGAGAAGCCAGTGAGCAACATCACGGATAATGTGCCCAACAAGGCAATCGGCGCGACAATCGCCGGGATAAGGGTGTAGCGAATGTTCTGCAGAAACAGATACATCACTAAAAACACCAGCACCATGGCTTCCAGCAGGGTGTGAATAACCTTTCCGATGGAGATCTTTACGAACGGCGCCGTATTGAAAGGCACCGCGTAACGGATATCCGCCGGCATTGATGGACTGAGTTCATGCAGGCGCGCCAGTACCGCCTCCGCTGTCTTTACCGCATTGGCACCAGGTGCCAGCTGCACCGCGGCCCCGGTCGAGTTTTGCCCGTTTTCCCGCATCCTGAAACTGTAGGTCTGCGCGCCGAACGCCACGCGCGCCACGTCGCCCAGTGTCACCTTCGCGCCGTCACTGCTGGCACGCAGCACAATCGCGGCGAAGGCTTCCGGCGTGCTCAGCTGCCCTTCCACGGTGAGCGGAATCGACACCTGCTGTCCCGGCTGCGCCGGCTCGTCGCCCAGACGTCCGGGCGCAATCTGCACGTTTTGCTGACTGATGGCGGCAGACAAATCATTCATCGTCAGGTTGTAAGCCACCAGTTTTGCCGGATCGACCCAGATGCGCATCGCCCGCTCTGCGCCAAACAGTTGTACCCTGCCCACGCCATCGATGCGGCGCAGCTCATCGATCACATTGCGCGCCATGTAATCGCTGAGGGCTTCGCTGCTGGTTTTGCCCGTCTGAGACGTCAGGCTGACAATCATCAGAAAGCCCGAGCCGGCCGCTTCCACCTGTAAACCATTTTGCCGTACCGTTTGTGGCAGGCGCGGTTCAATGGCTTTGATGCGGTTCTGGATATCTACCTGCGCCAGTTCTGTATCGGTACCGGGTTTGAAGGTGGCCGTAATGGTCGCCTGCCCGGAGGTATCCGTGGACGATTCAAAATAGAGCAGATTTTTTACGCCCGACAATTCGCGCTCAATCAGCCCGACCACCGCCTCGTTCAGGGTCTGCGGTGACGCGCCCGGATAGCTGGCGTAGAGTGAAATCGCCGGCGGCGCAACGGATGGATAGCGCTCAACCGGCAGCTGCGGAATGGCCAGCGCGCCGAAGAGTACGATAAACAGCGCCAGCACCCAGGCAAACACCGGTCTCTGAATAAAGAACTGCGCCATGGTTATTCTCCCTGCGCCGCAGCAGACCGGCGGGCGCTGGCCTCCACCGCGGTCACTTTCATGCCGTCACGCAGCCGCTCCATCCCCTGCGTAACCACCTGCGCACCGGCTGTCAGCCCGTGCAGGATGCGATAGTGCCCGTGGATGACATCGCCGGCCGTCACCGGCACGCGCTTCACCTGCTGCCCTTCCAGCAGCCATACGGCAGCGCGCTCCGCTTCCCGTACTACCGCCTGCTGCGGCACCAGCAGCGCCGCTTCGTCACGCTGCCGCGGGACTTCGACGCGCACGAACATGCCCGGCAGCAGCTCACGCTGCGGATTAGCGATCGCCACGCGCAGCAGGACTTCGCCGGTGCCGCTGTCGACAGAAATACCGGAAAAAAGCACTCTGCCGGACTGGCTGTACAGACTACCGTCCGCACGTCGCACCCGTACCGGCAGCGCGTCGCTGTGGTCATCTCCGGCAAACTGCGTACGCAGCCGGTCGACCATCCCGGCGGGCTGGCGCACATCGATATAGAGTGGATCAACCTGATAAATGCGGGCCAGCGGCGTGCTGTCGCTGGCGGTGACGTAGGCGCCTTCGGACACCAGCGTCTGATCGATACGTCCGGCAATCGGGGCATCCACCGTGGCATAGTTAAGATCGAGCTGTTTACGTGCCAGCGTGGCCCGCGCCTGCGCCACGTCCGCCGCCGCCTGTTTTTCCGTGGACAGCGCGTCGTCAAACGTCTGCCGGCTGATGGCCTGGGTTTGCAGCAGCGAACGCAGACGGCCGCTCAGCTGATGGGCTTTTTCCCATACCGCCCGGGCACGCAGCAGTGCCGCCTGTGCGCTCTCTACCTCTGCCTGGAACGGGGCTGGATTGATACGGAACAGCGGGCTTCCCTGCCGGACTTCGGTGCCCTGTTCAAACAGTCGTTGCTGAATTATCCCGCTGACCTGCGGGCGGATCTCCGCAACCCGCAGCGGGGCAACGCGACCCGGCAGCGTATCGTGGAGGGTGACAGGTTGTGGTTGTACCGTCATAACGGTGACCTGCGGCGGCGGCGCAGGCGGTGGCGTCACCGGCGGCGGGCGGTCACACCCCGCCAGCAGCGCAGCGCACGCCAGCAGTCGCGCATAGCGCAGCGTGGTATTGCAATCAGGCATCTGCGTAATCTCATCGCAAAAGGAAAAAGCCAGTTCAGCGCAGAGCGTAACAGCAGGGTGTTGGGTAAAGGTCGAGGTTATGTTGCGATTGTGTGGAGAGACGAAAAAAGTGCGCAGGCGGGCTGCGCACGCGACACTATTTCACGATGGGCTGTTTGTTCTGCTGCAGGGCATGCATAAAGGTATCATCAAGCCGCAGATGCTGACGCACCAGCGCCGGCGGCGTGTTTGCCAGCCACTGGTTTAGCGAAATATCCGCGTAGTAATCGCTTTTAAACAGTTCTAAAAAGCGCAGCGGTGTGTCACCGGTGTTTTCAATGTAGTGCCCCATGGCAAAGGGCACATAGCCAACATCCCCGGCGCGGAAATCAAAGGTGCGCGCCTGACCGGAAGAGGCAAACACGCCCATGCGTCCCTGCCCTTCGAGATAGTATTGCCACTCATCGTTGTTGGGATGCCAGTGCAGTTCGCGCATCGCGCCGGGTTGCAATTCAACCAGTGCGGCAGCGATGGTTTTGGAGATCGGGAAGTTGCCGGAATCCGTGATGCGCACAGTGCCACCCGGCAGGCTGACGGGCGTTTGCGCCAGCATGTTGTGTGAGAAGACCTGTGCGGATTTTTTGCCGCCTTGCACGGCAGCCGCCGCTGCGCCCTCGGGTGCCTGGCCGGCAAAAATGTACTCCTCTGCGGGCGAAGGCAAGGTGTTAAAGGTCGCAGCGGGCACGCCAAAGTTTTTAGCCAGCACTTCCGGCGGGACGTGACGGAACCAGTCGCTGAGCAGGAAGGTGCTGTCCTCGTCGAAATTGCCGTTATCAAACGCCAGCAGAAATTCACAGCCGTCCGGTCCCAGCCCCTGAATAGAGTGCGGTACACCGGGCGGGAAGTACCATAAATCCCCCACGCCGACATCATCAACAAACCAGCCGCCCTGCGTATCCAGCGCGGTGATCCGCGCCTTGCCGTACAACATATAGGCCCACTCGCCCTCTTTGTGCCAGTGCAGCTCACGGATACCGCCGTTATCCAGCCGCATATCGACGCCGGCAATGGTTGTGGAGATACCCAGCTCGCGCTGCGTGACCTGCCGCGTCCAGCCACCGCTGCCTTTACGCACATGCGCATCGCTGAAGGAGAAGCGCAGATTAGGCAGCGTGCCGCTGTCTGTGGCGGGCGGATCAACCAGGTCCGGATTGATCGCTTCCCGCACGGGATCGTGCGGGCCAGGATCGCGCGGATGATCAGGATTATTTGCAGGATAGGTCGCCACCTTGCCGTCGTGCGCGTGGACCTTACCCGCCGCCAGCGCGACGGTGCCACCCGCGGCAAAAGCCATAAAGTGTCTGCGGGAAAGATTATCCAGTTTCATATCAGCTGTTTTCCTCATTTTTATGATCTCATCAGAGCGTCTTAATCCTGGTAAAAACGGAGAAAAACTGAATAATGAGTCACAGCTAAAATTAATCGAAATTTTTAATCGCTGATGGCAAACTAATCTGCCTTTTAATCAGCAGGTTGCCTGCTGTTGACGTACGGTTGATATTGGCCGGTGGTTAAACAGCGAAAAGCGCACGCAGGGGTTAAAACGCAGCGCAATTTAATAAGATTTATTAATGATAAATTGCGCTGCAGGTTAACTAAATGTTACAAATCACCGTCCTCTGTCACACCTGCTCAGCCAGCGCGACACGACAGGTGCGGGTGCGTTCAGGCATCGGGCAGGCGCGGGCGTTCCGGGCGGAAGCCCAGCCCGATTAACCTGCCGAACAGGTGCCGCAGAAAGGGATAGCGGCTGATGAACCGGGGCACTTTGCCCGGCGTGCTGCGCTTGCGCTTGCCGCTGCTCATCTTGATCTGCAGGAACTGCGTCGCCACCGTCGGAAACTGCCGGCGTTTTTGCACTTTTTGCAAATCCCGTAGCGTCAGCGTGCCCCTGCGCAGCGGCAGCGCGAGATAATTAGCCGCCGCTACCGCATCCTGAATCGCCAGGTTCACCCCTACGCCGCCAATCGGCGACATCGCATGCGCGGCGTCGCCAATGCACAGCACGCCGGGCCGGGCCCAGCTTTTCAGCCGGTCAATCCGAATCGACAGCAGCTTCAGCTGTTCCCAGCTCTCCAGCTGCGCCATCCGGGCGACGCTAAAGGGCGCCGTCTGCGCCATGGTGGCCTTCAGGGCTGCCAGCCCTTCCTGCTGCAGCGCCGCAAACTGCCCTTTGCTGATGGTGTAGCCACATTGCCAGTAATGCCCGCGGTCAATCACGATGAAATTCTGCCCCGGCCCTTTATGCCCCATGCCCAGCGCCGGATCGTCAGGCTGTTTATCCAGCTGAAACCAGATCACATCACGCGGTGCGCCAAAGGCATCGCTTTGCAGCCCGGCCTTTTCGCGCACTCGTGAATTGCGGCCATCGGCACCCACCACCAGCGGCGAGTGGATCAGCTGCCCCTGCAGCGTTTTGACGCCGGTGATCGTCCCGTCCTGCCAGAGGAAATCGTCAAAATCGGTGGATTGCAGCAGCGTAAAGCCGGGATAGCGGGCGGCCTCGGCGGCGAGGAAGGTAAGAAAATCCCACTGCGGCATAAAGGCGATAAAGCGGCAGCGCACCGGCAGGCGGGAAAAATCGGCCATCGTAATATCCTGACCGCCCACTTCGGCCTGCAGCTTTTCCGCACGCTGATGCGGCAGCTGCAGCAGGGCGTCCAGCAGCCCCAGCTCGGCCATGATCTCCAGCGTGGAGGGATGAATGGTGTCACCGCGAAAATCGCGCAGGAAATCAGGGTGTTTTTCAATGACGGTGACGCGCAGACCGGCACGCGCCAGCAAATAGCCCAGCATCAGGCCGGCCGGGCCTGCGCCCACGATACAACAGTCAGCGGTTAGCGCCTGTGGAACCTGCATAAAAACCTCATTCCAGCCTCTTTGATGATAATTGTTATCATTTATAGCGCATTCGCGGCGGCGCGGATAGGCATAAACAGGCCACGGCGGCGTGACCGGCATACCCCGTTTCGCTTCGCGCCATCAACCGGTGGTTTAGCCGCAGCGCAGCAACATTCTGTAAACATTAATCTTACGACTTTGTCGCCCCTGCCTTGCGCCACCGCCAGCCTGACCCAGGCTAAAAGGAGACAATTACTGCATTAACGGTAGGGTGAAATGAAACAGGAAAATCGTAATATTGGCATTGCGCCGTATGGTGGCTCCGCTGGCGGCTGGGGCGCCCTCAAGGCCGTAGCCGATGCGTTACGTCGTCAGATGTCACTGAAACAGGATGTGATCGCGCTGTTTAAAGTTAACCAGCCGCAGGGGTTTGACTGTCCGGGCTGCGCGTGGCCCGATCCGCAACACACCTCTTCGTTTGAATTCTGCGAAAACGGCGCCAAGGCGGTTTCATGGGAAGCCACCAGCAAACGTACCACGCCGGAATTTTTTGCCGCCCATACCGTAAGCGAACTGTGGCAGCGCAGTGCCTTTGAGCTGGAAGGCGAAGGCCGGCTCACGCATCCGATGAAATACGATGCCGACAGTGATACTTATAAGCCGGTTTCCTGGGAAACGGCGCTGACAGAAATCGGTGCGCGGCTGCGCAGCTATGACGATCCCAACAGCGTGGAGTTTTACACCTCCGGTCGCGCCTCCAACGAAGCGGCGTTTTTATGGCAGCTGTTCGCGCGCGAATACGGTACCAATAATTTCCCGGACTGCTCCAATATGTGCCACGAACCTACCAGCGTCGGCCTGCCGCAGTCTATTGGTGTCGGCAAAGGCACGGTCGAGCTGGAAGATTTCGATCACTGTGACCTGGTGCTGTGCATCGGACACAATCCTGGCACCAACCATCCGCGGATGCTGGCAACGCTGCGCGACGTTTCCAAACGCGGCGCGCATATTGTCGCGATTAACCCGCTGCGTGAACGTGGCCTTGAGCGCTTTACCTCACCGCAAAGCCCGATTGAAATGCTTTCGATGAGCTCCACCCCGCTGGCATCCACCTACTATAAAGTGCGCGTCGGCGGTGACGCCGCCATGCTGAAAGGCGTGATGAAAACGCTGCTGTCGCTGCACGACCAGGCCGTAGCCGCCGGGGAACCGCCGGTGCTGGATGAGACGTTTATCCGCGAACACACGGAGGGCTTTGAGGCGTTAAAGCAGGATCTGGATAATACCGACTGGGACCACATTCTGAAGGTTTCCGGCATGGATCTGGCTGAAATTCAGAACATTGCCCGCCTGTATGCCAACGCGCAAAACACCATTATCTGTTATGGCATGGGCATTACCCAGCATCAGTACGGCACGCAGAATGTGCAGCAGATTGCCAACCTGCTGCTGCTGCGTGGCAACATCGGCAGGCGCGGCGCCGGCATCTGCCCGCTGCGCGGCCACTCGAATGTTCAGGGCGATCGCACCGTTGGCATTACCGAGATTCCGTCACAGACGCTGCTCGACAGTATTGAAAAGGTGTTTGGATTTAAACCGCCGCAGCAGCACGGGCACGGCGCGGTGGCCGCCATTCAGGCGATTCAGCAGGGCACATCGCAGGCGCTGTTATGCCTGGGCGGTAATCTTGCTGAGGCGATGTCCGATCCGCAGGCGACCTTTGCCGCCATGCGTAAGCTGGACCTGGTAGTGCATATGGCCACCAAGCTGAACCGCTCGCATTTGCTGATGGCAAAGCACAGCTATCTGCTGCCGGTGCTTGGACGTACCGAAGTGGATCAGCAGGCGTCGGGTGAGCAGAGCGTCACAGTGGAAGACTCTATGTCGATGGTGCATGCCTCACGCGGCACGCTGCCCCCGGCCTCACCGCACCTTAAATCGGAACCGGCGTTGGTGGCCGGGCTGGCGAAAGCCACGCTGCCAGACAGCCGCGTAGACTGGGATAAAATGGTCAGCGATTACAGTTTCATTCGTGATGCCATCGAAGCGGTGTTCCCGGCATTTGAAAACTTTAACCAGCGCGTCATGCAGCCCGGCGGCTTCCGTTTGTACAACGCAGCGTCGGAACGCGTCTGGCTGACCCCTTCCGGTCGGGCGCAGTTCAAAGTGATGCAGGGTATCAATGAAGATCCGCGCTCGTTACGCTGTCACGATCTGGTGCTGACCACCCTGCGCAGCCACGATCAGTACAACACCACGCTGTATGGCCTGAACGATCGCTATCGCGGCATCAGCGGCCGGCGCGACGTGCTGTTTATCTCGGCGGATGAAGCAGAAAAGCGCCAGCTGCGCGTGGGCGATACGGTCAATATGATTGCGCTGGATCCGGAGGGGCAACGCACTGCGCGGCGGCTGGATAACCTGACGGTGGTCATTTATGACATGGCGCCGGGTTCAGTCGCTGCTTATTACCCGGAAGCCAACGTGATGGTGCCGCTGGACAGTCACGATACCGAAAGCGGCATCCCTGCCTATAAAAGTATTCCGGTGGTCCTGGAAGCTTCAGCGGCCACGCAGGCAGACAGCAGCGGCGCGCTGCGCTAGCCACCCGCCTGCCCGCCTTGCCGCGGCGCAGGCGCTGTTTTACCCGGCTGCAGGCCTGCGTGTTGACGGCCTGTACGCTCGCCGCGCTGGTCTCAGGCTCCGTTATGCCCTGCCTGATTGCTTCCCTTCTCTTACCGCCTGCCTGATAGCGGATGTCAGTCAGGCGGTCTGTTCACTGCGTGACTGACAGGCTGCGCCGCTTCCCGCTTTGCTGTAAGGCGTCCGCGATGCCGCGCGGCCGTCTCCCGCCGCACCCCTGCACTTTTCAGCCCGCTGGCAGACACCAGACGCCGCGTCTGCACAACTATGTTGTACAACTTTTCCCACGCTTCGCTTTTTAGCAGCCGTATCAGCAAGTTAAAAAAGCGTATCGTAACCCGCTGTAAATGCTCAGTTAGCATCTTTTGCAAAAAAATCAATAGCAGCCCCCGCCGTTATTCCTGTACAGATACACCATCTTTGTATAAGTTTAGTGAAGCCGACATTACTTCTACTCAACGAGGACTGAACCATGCGTCAGGACCGGAATCCATCAGCACCATCTGCTGCAATCGCGCGCTATTTCAACCAGGCATCACTGCCTTCCCAGCAGGAAACCTTAGGGCAGTTGGTGGTTGAAATATTACGCGACAATCGCACGTTAAATCGCAAATCACTGTGCAATAAGCTGATTTCACGTTTACAGCAGGCGCAAAGCGCCCAGGAAGAGCTTCATTATCAGGAACTGATTGGCCTGTTGTTTATCAGCTGAATGCATGCCAGACATCACGCAGCTACTGAGAGTCTCTATGTACCGAAGTGAAGATGAACGGCTAACCGATATTGTTATGGGTGATGCCGTATTACAGCTACTGAAACAAGCCGGTCCGGTGACAGCAACCGCCCTGCTCGATAAACTGCACACACTGGCAGGCCAGGAAACCGATCCGGCCCGCCAGCGCGCGTTTCAGCGGGCGATTGAAGAAGTCACGAATAGCAAAAAAGCACCTGCCGGTGAGGCGGTTGCACTGAAAGACACCCACAACGTCACGCATATTTTTCGCAACCGCGAAAACCCGGGTAAAAAAACCCGTCATTAGCCGCTGTCTTTCCCGCGCCCGCCCTGTTCCGGCTTGTTGCCTGAATGTGCTTCGCCCCTGCTGCGCCGGGCGCGCGATGTCCTGCTCCGTTTCCAGCCTGCGCCGGATACCTGCCCTTCGCTGACCCATTGCACCATACTGTCACCCCTTTGCCGCTGGCGGCGCACAGCGCACCGGTTCAGTAACGCAGTCGCGCCGACATGGCTGCGCCGGTCATCATTGTGCTATTCACACCACTCTGCGGCATCGCTTCCGGGCTGGAAAGGTGCGACAGGAAACGCCTCGCCCAGGCGTGGCAATCGTCGCGGTGCAGCGCATTCAGCAGGCGTGCATGGCGGTTTTGTCGTTCACACAATGGCAGACGCAATGCGGTGTGAATCGCGTCAGCGATCGCATCCGGATCGTACGGATTAACGATCAGCGCCCCATCCATCTGTTCCGCCGCGCCGGCAAACTGTGACAGGATCAACACGCCGGGGTTTGCCGCGTCCTGCAGCGCGACATACATTTTTGCCATCAGGCTCATGCCCGCCGTCAGCGGCGTCACGACGGCCACCCGGGCGGCCCGATACAGTCCCGCCAGCTCTTCGCGCCGGTAATCATGATGCAGATAGCTGACCGGATACCAATTCAGCATGCCGTGGACGCCGTTCACTTCGCCGCACAGCGTCTCCAGATGGTGACTGAGCGCCTGCTGCCGGTGCGCATGCCCGCTGGCTGAGGAGGCAAGCTGGATCAGGGTGAGGTGACCGGCATACTGTGGATGCTGGCGCAGCAGCACTTCCAGCGCGCTGATGCGGTACGGCAAGCCGGTACAGTCATCAAGATGGCCGCCACTGATCAGTGTGTTTGCCGGCAGGCGTTCACGGCACTGCTGTTCCATAAACTGGCAGCTGTTGCTTTGCTGCAGTGCCTGCGCCTCTTCCGTATCAATTCCCACCGGATACACCCCCGTAGAAATAATGTGCCCGTGAACGCGCAGCCGCGTTTTGCTCAGCCTTTCCGCGCGGAACGCGCTTTCCATCCACAGCAGAAAATGGTTCATGTCCTGTGTTGTCTGGAACCCCAGCAGATCGCAGCACAGCAGCGAGGCCGCCAGGATGCGCCACTCCGGGATCGCCTCAAACAGTTGTCCGGCAGGAAAAGGCTGGTGGAAGAACAGCCCAATGCGGTTGGTCAATCCGGCATCGCGCAGCATTTGAGCTGCGGGCATGAAGTGATAATCCTGCAGCCAGATGACATCATCCGGCATCGCGTATTCGGTAATGGCATGCACATAACGCGTATTGAACTGACAGTATTGACGGAACGCCTGCGGGGTAAAGCGCGCCAGATCCGGTCGCTGATGGAATACCGGCCATAATCCCTGATGAACGTAGCCGTGATAGCCCTCTTCCCACTCGCCGCGCGTGAGCGAAAACGTCAGCGTGTCGTACTCTGCGCCATGCCGGAAACGGAGCGCTCCACTGTTTTCGCCGCCAGGCTGCGCGGGATCTTCTTCGCGGCAAACCCATAAGCCGCCGCGCCGCGTGAGAACGCGATCGTAAATGACTGCCAGCGTTGATGACTGATGCAGATTGTGTGAAACCAGAATTGTGCCTGACATAGAACGTGTCCGTGATGAAGGCTGCCCGTCAGCGTCCTGTACAATGCGCACGCTGTCGTGATGCAGCAGAAACCGGAGCAAGCCACACATGGCGTTTCTCCTGCTGAAGCCGGAAACCGGCGATGCGCTGATTTAACCCTTCACGGTATAAAAATGGCGTAAAGAAACCGGCTGGCGACATAAAAAAGCAGGAAAAATGGGCGGACCGTTGCCGAAGCAGGCAGATGCGGTGCGGAGGGGCAGAGAGGACGACGGCGTGTTCGCCGCCGCCGTAGTGTGGCTAATGACGAATCGCACACCCGCACTGTGACATTTCACCCGGCACGGATTTGCCAAGGTGCGAGTGGCGCACCTGCAGTTCGCCCTGTTGCCAGGCGCTGCTGTGATTGTGCTGCTGATCAAGCAGCCGGCTGATGGCTTCACGCACCAGCAGGTCACGGCGCGGTGCCCAGGTGGTCAGATGCCAGGTCGGGGCGCGCGCTTCGTCTGCATCGTCCATGCCGACCACGGCCACGTGCGCACCCTGACCAAAATCGCGCACGGCCTGCAAGGCACCAAACGCCAGCGAATCACAGGTGCAGAACAGGGCATTGATGCGTTCTGCTGCGCGGGTTTTGCGCAGATAGGCCATCATGGCCTGATAGCCCTGTTCACGCTGCGGCCCCGGCGCGCTGAGCTGTGCCTGCAGCGTTTTGCCCTGCTGCTGCAGCCCCGCCAGGTAGCCGGCGTAACGGGGATCCGCCGCGTCGCTTTCCCGCGGCTGCATCAGGCCAAACCGCTGATGCCCCTGCGCAAGCAGCAGCAGGGCCAGCTGCTGACCCGCCTGCCAGCCATCGGCTGTGACCACGCTGGCCGCAGGACTGGCGCTGTGGCACAGATGCACGCTGTTAACCGCTGGCAGCATCTCCGCCACTACCTCCAGCTCGTGAGGAAACAGGCTGGCGAGAAACACCAGACCGTTCAGCGGCAGATGCGCCAGCGGGCGCAGCGCAAGGCGAAAATGCGCTTCGCTGGCGGCATTGATCAGCAGTGCACTCTGGCCGCGCGCCTGAAGCTGACGCGTGACTTCATTGAGCATGTTAACGGTAGCGGAATCGGTGAATTCATCGCAGACAACGGCAATGCATCCGGGGTGCGTGGTCATAGCTGACTCTCCTGCAACGGGGCGTAGGGTAATAAACAGCATTCCACGTTACCCGATTAATCCGGCAGCGCCAATCTGTCCATTGCGCCTGCCGGCGGCCTGGCGGGCCACAGCACGATTGTCACCCTGCCGCCTGCGGGAAGACTACAGTTATCCGCAAGCGTTGTGACGTTAACAGGAGTAGCACCATGAGCATTTCTGTCCTGCGTATTGCCCGTCCGGTCAGCGATCTGGCGCGCAGCCGCACTCTTTACTGCGCCGGCCTGGATTTAGCGGTGATCGGCAGCTTTGCCCATCATGCCGGTTTCAGCGGCGTCATGCTGGGTAAACCCGGTATGGCCTGGCATCTGGAGTTTACCATCTGCCATGCTCACCCGGTGGAGCCGCGCCCGACAGCGGAAGATTTGCTGGTGCTCTATCTGCCTGAAGAGGCCGCGTGGCAACACACCTGTGCCGCCATGGCGCAGGCGGGTTTCCGGCGCACCGCGGCGCTGAACCCCTACTGGGAGCAAGGGGGGCAAACCTTTAGCGATCATGATGGCTATCGCACGGTGATCCAGCGGCGGCAGTGGCCGCTGAATCCAGCCGGATAACGCATTTCCGGGTGGTTTTACGTTACACTGTCGCCACATTTGTTATGCCACCGGGAAAATTATGCGCATTAACCTTGATCAGGCCGATCAGCCTTTTATTCACCGCCTGCTGGGCGAGGAAGTGGACGCCATTGACGCCGCGCAGCAGCCGCGCCTGCAGCAGGCACTGCAGAGCGCACGCCAGCAGAAAAGCCATGAAACCGATCTCGACTGGAAGCGCAACGCGGTCTACCTGCTGCTGTTTATCTTTCTCTATGCCGCACTGGGCGCTTCACTGACGCTGGATCTCAGCGCCATTGCGCAGGCCTCCAGCCATAAAAGCATTGCCTATGCGCTGGAAGCGGTGCCGGTGCTGATCGCCTTTTCCGGCCTGTTCCTTTCGCTGCTGTTTGTGTTTGCCACCCGCAGCAGCGCACGCCGCCTGCGTAACTGGGAGCAGAGCATTCTGCTGCTGGAAAAATACACCGGCAGCAATCTCAGCCTGCAAATTAACGACATGGGTGCGCGGACCACGCACTATTCGCAGTCAGCCATTACCGTTGCGCTGGCGCTGTTTATCAGCGTGACCTGGGCGGTGATGTATAACTTTTTCACCTTCACTACCAGCGGCGTGATTGGCAGTGTGATTTCACTGTTTATCACCACCATGACCTACGTGATTCTGGATATTCAGCTGCTGAAGTCCGGTCACGCGCGGGCCATTGATGAGCCGCAGATCCCGGCGGAGGATGAGAAGACGCAGGAGAAACCTCGCGCCTGAATCGCCGCCCTCTCCGGCGGAGAGGGCGCGCGACATCTCATGGATAGACTTTGAACCGGAAGTATTTTTTCGCCAGCTGGTCATAGGTGCCGTTCTGGTGCAGTTCCGCCAGCGCCGTGTTAATCACCTTCAGATTGGCCTCATCCCCTTTGCGTAAGCCGATGCCGACGCCGTTGCCTAACAGCGCTTTGTCATCCAGCGTGGCTTTATTGACATAGCCTTTGCCTTCCGGCGTGTTCAAAAATCCCTGTTCGGCCGAGACGGCATTGGCCAGGCTGGCGTCAAGACGCCCTGCGACCAGATCCGGATAAATTTCCATCTGGTTTGGGTAGGAGACCACATTCACGCCCTGCGGCGCCCATTTGGTTTTGGCATAGGTTTCCTGGATAGTGCCCTGCGCCACACCAATGTTTTTACCGCGCAGCGTAGCAATATCCTGCGTCAGCGTGCTGCCGGCCGGCGTCAGCAACGCACTCGGCGTGACGTACAGCATATCGCTGAAGGCGACCTGCTGACGCCGCTTTTCGGTCATCGACATGGCCGACAAAATCGCGTCAAATTTCTTCGCCTGTAATGCCGGGATGCTGCCGTCAAAACCTATCTGCACCCACTGGCATTTCACCTTTGCCTGCGCGCAGATGGCATTGCCGAGTTCAATATCAAACCCCTGCAGCGAGCCGTCGCTGGCTTTGGATTCAAACGGCGGGAACGTCGGGTCCACGCCAAAACGCAGCGTGGGCTGCGCGGCGGCTAACTGGCTGAATGCGCCCAGCGAAAGCAGCAGCGCAAAGGACAAGCTCTTTTTCATTCTTCTCTCCACAGGGTCGCTTACAGGCAGACTGACATCCTGTAATAACACGGCCACGCCCGTGTCGCCAGTCAAATAGCGAACAGGCACAGAGCAAATTCTTATATCTGTGAATGAGTTAGCGGAAGCCTTAACGAGAGAGCGCGGCGGCAGAAGCCTGCCGGGCGCCTGTCACAGCGCACCCGGCAGCGTGCATCAGATAAAGGTGAAAATCGCATCCTGCGGCAGGCGGGATTTTGGCAGAGCAGCGTTGAAATCTTCCTCGCTGCGGTAACCCAGCGAGACCAGCACCACACCGGTCAGGCCCTGCTCACGCAGACCGAGCGCCTTATCCAGCGCACGCGGGCTGAACCCCTCCATCGGCGTGGCATCAATCCCCAGCATGGCAGCGCCCAGCAGCAGACCGCCCAGCGCCAGATAAACCTGTTTTTCCATCCACTGCGGCAGGTCGCGCAGTTCATAGCGGTGCATATCCACGTAACCGCGACGGCTCTTATCCTGTCCTGCGCGGGCTTCCGGCCGGGTGAAGCGCCCGTCCTGCTCTTCCTGCGCCAGCAGGTTATTCAGGTGTGCTTCATCGATATCGCTGCGCATGCACAGCGCAATTACGTGGGAAGCATTCACCACTTTGGCACGGTTGTAGATAAACTCGCCGTCGGTGGATTCTGCGATCCGCTCACGCCCTTCCGGCGTAGACGCCACCACAAAATGCCACGGCTGGGAATTCACCGAAGAGGGTGAATTGCGCAGCAGATTCAGCAGCGTATCGATCTCCGCCTGCGGCAGGCTCTGGCCGCTGGCGAAGGCTTTTACCGTATGACGGCGGGCAACAGCATCATTTAATGTCATGGTGATTTTCCAGTAACCAGGTAAAGCCGGCTACACCGCTGCATCCGCGGGCGCAGGCGGTGAGGCCGGACAGGGTCAGAAACCGCTCAGCACAATTTTACCGCGCGCGCGTCCGCTTTCGATCAGCGCGTGCGCTTTGCGCAGATTGGCCGCATTGATGGTACCGTGATGCTCCCCGGCGGTGGTCTGCAGCGTTTTATCATCAATCAGCTGGCTGATCTGCTGCAGAATCTGGTGCTGTCGCTGCATATCCGCGGTATGAAACAGCGAACGGGTGAACATCAGCTCCCAGTGCAGGGAAATGGCTTTCCGCTTCAGCGGTACCGCATCCAGTGACTCCGGATCGTCGATCAGCGCCAGCTTGCCCTGCGGGGCCAGCGCTTCAATCAGCTGCGGATAATAGCTATCGGTATGGGTAAGTGAGGCCACATAGCGCACCTCTTTATGCCCCAGCGCCGCCAGCTGCTCGCCCAGCGGACGCTGGTGATCGATGACATGATGCGCGCCAAGCGAACGCACCCAGTCGGCGGTTTCCGGGCGCGACGCGGTGCCAATGATCGTCAGCTTCGTGAGCTTGCGCGCCAGCTGAGTCAGCATGGACCCCACTCCACCGCCAGCCCCCACAATCAGCAGCGCAGCATCCTCTTCCGCGGTCACTTCCAGCCGATCAAACAACAGCTCCCATGCGGTCAGCGATGTCAGCGGCAGCGCAGCGGCATCGGCGTCGTTGAGTGACCGCGGCTTATGACCGGCGATGCGCTCATCCACCAGGCCATATTCGGCGTAGCTGCCCGGACGGGTGATGTCACCGGCATAGAACACCTCATCGCCCGGCTGGAACAGCGTAACCTCACTGCCCACCGCCTCGACCACACCCACTGCGTCCCAGCCGAGAATACGCGGTTTATCCGCCGGAGAACCGGCGCGCACTTTGGTATCCACCGGATTCACGGCGATAGCGTGGATTTTCACCAGCAGATCGCGCGCGCCGGGCTGTGGCTTGTCGACTTCAAGCTCGTACAGCGCTTTTTCATCTGTAATCGGTAAACCGTTCTGGCTGTATACAATCGCCTTCATGCCGTAACCCCTTATTCATTTATCGTCGTGTGAAGATAGCAGCAGCATAGCGGGAGGCGGTGGCGCGAAACACTGCGTCAGCAGAAGAACAGTTTCACTCGCGGAGTGAAAATCGCCGGTTCTGAAGGGATAGTTTAGCCACGTCATTATTTTTGCCGTCGCGCCACTGCGTACGCTTATTAATAAAGCGTGATCTCAAGCGCATAATTAATATTTACCGTTTAAATCATCCGCCAGATAAAGACCAGTTATTTATGGAGCAAACCTGAGGTTACTCTTTAATCACGTTTTTTGCGGGTGGATTTTTCCTGATAATTCAGTCGATATTGCGCATAAAGAAAATAACGTCCGCAATAACGCACTGATAATACTGGCTCAGCATGGTAATCCTGAATCTGATACGCAATAGTAAATGTTGTTTCAGTTTTATTAACCTCACGCTTCAGGATGGATAATGTCTCATTCAAAAATCATTTCGTTTAATCTGCTGGCGTACATCATCTTATTTATCGTGGTAATTAATGCGATTGACATGATTAATGCGTTTATGGGTTAAGCGCACGACAGCCCCCTTTTTACTCGGTTATCGGGTAAAATCGTGACGGCAGGTGTTGTCGCGTTATCAGGGAGGCTGTGTGATTAACCGTATCAGTATTCGTAACTACCGCTCAATTCGTGATTTGACGCTGGAACTGGATGAGATCAACCTTGTCTTCGGGCCCAACGGCTGCGGCAAATCCAATATCTACAAGGCACTACATTTGCTTTCGGCCTCAGCAATGGGTCAGGCTGCGGCCGCGATCAGTGACGAAGGCGGGCTGGAAAACGTGATGTGGTCAGGCACACTCAGCAGCCGGACACCACACCGTATCACCATCGCCTGCGACACGCCGGAATTTGAGTATGAGATGCAGCTCGGCTTTCCGGATCGCCTGCCTTATCCCACTCAGTTCCAGCTCGACAGCGTGTTCAAAGAGGAGAACATCTGGCTGAGCGGCTTCTCCCGGCGCAACAGCGCGCGCATTTTACAGCGCAAAAACCAGGCGGCATTCCTGCTGGACGTCAACGGTGAAAAGCAGACCTTCACCGACGCCATCTATGAGAACGAATCCATTTTCGGCCAGCTGGCAGAGCCGCACCGCTATCCGGAAGTCTCACAGGTGCGTGAACGGATGCGCAGCTGGCGCTTTTATCATGATTTCGATCTGTCACGCACCTCCGTACTGCGCCGGCCCGCGATTGGCTACCGTTCACCGGTGCTGGCAGGCGACGGCCGCAATCTGGCGGCAGCGTTTCAGACCATTGTAGAGATTGGCGCGGGCGAAGTGCTGACAGCGATTCTGGCCGAAGCGTTTCCGGATTGCCGCTTCTGGTGTGAAAATCAGCAGTCGCATTTTGCACTCAGAATGCAGCGCGCCGGACTGAAGCGAGCGCTGCATGCCAGTGAAATGTCGGAGGGGACGCTGCGTTTCCTGTGCCTGACGGTTGCCCTGCTCAGCCCGCGCCCGCCGCGTTTTATTGCGCTGAACGAACCGGAAAACAGCCTGCACCCGGAAATGCTGCCGGCACTGGCCTCGCTGATTGTGGAGGCCGCGCGCTACAGTCAGATCTGGCTTACCAGCCACTCACCGCGACTGGCGGAGCTGATTGGGTCCGCGCGGCCTTTTCGCTTATACCAGCTGCAAAATCAGCAGGGCGAAACGGTGCTGGCCTGATGCCGGTCGATCAGGAGTTGTTCGGCGCCGCGGCGCTTTCACTGAACTGGGGCTTCTGACGCGTCACAGAATAGACCACGTTTTTCGGCGCGCTGGTGTCGGTGGTGATCGCCACGGACGGAATGGTCACTTTGCCGAAGCCAAACAGCGTCTGTACATATCCGCCGACCTGATGCTTACCGGCAGGGACGCGCAGGGTTTTGTTCTCGCCCTTCTGCAACAGACCCGCTTCCTGACCGTCGACCGTCACATACACCGTTGAACCATCGTCCGTGCGCGTCACCAGATGCGACACGTTAATCACCGTCGGGCCGCTGGCAAACGGTGAATCCGAGTTCTGATTGTCGATCGGTGCTGCGGCAGCGGTGGCGGCCGGGGTTTCAGAGGCGGCTGAAGCGCTGCTGTCACTGGCAGCGTGACGGGCACAGCCGGAGAGCAGTAATGCGGCCGCTAAGGTGGCCAAAGTAAAACGCGAAGACATCGTGTCAGAAAACCTCTGCTGAAATGAGAAGCGATTATTTTAGCGCGCCTCACACAGTGATGACAGTCACACAATTCCAGTATTTTCCGAAAACCCTGCCGCGGGTGTAACCAGGTGTCTCTGTCTTTGCATTTTCCTGTGGTTGCGCCAGCTTGCGTCTACAGCGAATAGCGATCCAGCGGCGCCACCGTTTTAACCAGTCCGTTCGCTTTCATATAGTCACCAAAGGCCTGATAGCGCTTTCGGTCCAGGGCGGCACTGTGCGCGGCAAAAAAAGGTAACGTTGCCTGCCACGCCTGGTGATTCAGCGGCGTATTGAGTTCCGGATAGCGCTGGATAAACGCCTGCCATGCCGCTTCCGGGTGCGCACGCAGCCAGGCTACGCCGGCATCCAGTCCGCGCAGAAATGCCGCCACGCGCGTGTCCTGCGCGGCGGTTTTCTGGTTAGCGAGGATAATCAGCTCATCATACGCCGGCACGCCGAACGCTTCCGGCCGGAACACCTGCGGCGTAACGCCTTTGTTTTTCAGATCCAGCAACTCATAGTTGCGGTACACCGTCATGGCGCCGTCAATTTTGTGCGTCAGCAGCGCCGATTCCGCATCCATGTTCAGGCTGATGAGCTTAACCGTGCTGACATCCACCCCCTGAGACGCCAGCATGTTGCGTATCGCCACATCTTCAAAGCCGGGGATCGCATAGCCGATCGATTTACCGGCAAAATCCTTCAGCGTGTGCACGGACGGTGAAAGCGTGGTCAGGGTGTTGAGCGGCTGATTGATCAGCGTGCCAATGCGAATAACCGGCACGTCTTTCTCCACCAGCGTGTAAAGCTGTGGCTGGTAGCCAATGGCCAGATCCGCTTTGCCGGCTGCCAGCAACAGCGGCACGGCGGCGGAATCAGCGGGCGCGATCATCTCCACCTCCAGCCCCTCTTTTTTGAAGGCGCCACTGTACTGCGCGGCGAAAATCGCCGCATGGTTAGGATTAACAAACCAGTCGAGCAGCAGACGAACATGCTGCTCGGCGTGTGCGGCAAGGCTGGTGAATAACAGAAAAACGGTCAATACTCTGCGAAACATGGCGAGATCCTTAATGTGAATGCCAGAGATATTTTTTACGTAAATGCGCTACGCTGGCCGACAACGCCAGCGCCAGCAGCAGCAACAGCAGCAGCGCCGCAAAGCTGGTGGCGGTTTCCAGCCGCGCGCTGGACTGCATCATCAGATAACCCAGCCCTTCGCTTGCCCCAACCCACTCGCCAATCACCACCCCTATCGGCGCCAGTACCACCGCCATCTGTAAACCGGAAAAAAACTGCGGCAGCGCAGCCGGCCAGCGCACCTGCCAGAACAGCCGCCAGCGTGAGGGATAGAGCGTCTGCGCCAGCTCCAGCCAGCCCGCAGGCGTGCGGCACAGGCCATCGAACAGCGACAGACACAGCGGGAAAAACAGGATCAGCGCCGCCACCACCACTTTGGAGGCGATGCCAAACCCCAGCCACAGCACCAGCAGGGGGGCCAGCGCAAACACCGGAATCGCCTGGCTGGCCGTGACCAGCGGAAACAGCAGGCGACGCAGCGTCGGGCTGGCGGCCATCAGTACTGCCAGCGCAACGCCGCTTCCGGTGCCGAGCAGTAGCGCCAGCGCCATTTCCGCCAGGGTATACAGGGCGTGATGCGCCAGCAGCTGCCGCTGTTGCCACAGCGCCTGCAGCACGGCCTGCGGCGCCGGCAGCAGAAAATCGGGTACGCCCTGGCGCCGAACCAGCAGCCACGCGCACAGCAATACGGCGATCAGATAGATCGCGCTAAACAGTTTGTTCATCAGTATTTAGTCGGGAGAAAAGATCGCGCTGCGCCTGCAGCAGCGCCATATCGTCAATGGCACGCGGTGTGCTGCCGTGCGGTACCGGCCAGCGTTCCGCCTGCAGCGGTGTCCCCTGCAGCAGCAGAATGTCATCCGCCATGCGGCAGGCTTCCAGCGGATCGTGCGTCACCAGCAGCACGGTTTTACCGCGCAGCAGTCGGGTCGTCAGGGTTTGCAGGCTGAGCTTGGTCATCACATCAAGGGTGGCGAACGGTTCATCCATCAGCACTACCGCGCGCTGCGCATAGAGCGTACGAGCCAGCGCCACATGCTGCCGCATCCCGCCAGAGAGCGCGTGCGGGGCGGCCTTGGCCACCGCTGCCAGCTGAACCTGCTCCAGCAGCGCCAGCGCCCGCTTCCGGTCGGGACGGGTTCCCTGCAGCCGGTCCGCCAGCATGACGTTCTCCAGCACGCTCAGCCACGGATAGAGCAGATCCTGCTGTCCCATCCACGCCACGCTGCTGCGTACATCGGTCAGCTGGCCCTGCTGCGGCGTGATGAGCCCGGCCACCAGCCGCAGCAGTGTGCTTTTACCGATCCCGCTGCGCCCGAGCAGCACCGTGATCCGGCCGCCGCGCAGGTGCAGGTTAAAGCGCTGACACAGCAGTTCATCGCCCCAGCCAAAGCTGACCTCAGTGAAATCGATATCGGTACTCATGGCCGACGCGCGGCCAGAATCGCCAGCCTGTCACAGCCGCGCTGCGCCAGCGCCGTGGCGGCCTGCGCGGCGCGAATGCCGCTGGCACACACCAGCACAATGCGGCGATCCGCGGGGGGTTGCCAGTGCGCCAGCTGATCCGGCAGCACGCGTTCCACCTGCGGGGCCACGCTCTCCGGCGCTTCCGCTGTGCTGCGCAGCTCTACGATACAGTCATCTTCCCGCAGCATCTGCGCGTCGATAAACGGCACCGCCGCTTCGGTCGGATCTGCTGCGCCGTCAAAACGAAACTGCCGGAAATGCCAGTGCACAAAATCGCAGTTTACCAGGCAGCCCAGCGGTGAGGGTTGCCACCCCAGCAATACACTGAGCGCCATCTGCGCCTGTAATGCGCCCAGCACGGCCACCGCCGGTCCGGTTACCCCCGCGGTATTGCAATTGGCGGCGGCAGCCGGCAGCTGCGGAAACACGGCGCGGTAGCCGGGTGCCCCGCCACAGAAGCCGCCGACATAGCCCTGCCGGCCCAGCACCGACGCGCTGATTAGCGGCACGCCCGCCGCTAAACAGTGATCAGAGAGCTGATAAGTCACCGCGAAATTATCCGCGGCATCAATCACCAGGTCACAGCCGACCACCGCCTGCGGTATAGCACTGGCGGTCAGCGCGCGCTGGACGATATCGATCTGAACGTCGGGATTGCGCTGCAGTAGCGCCTGGCGCGCACTCAGCACTTTCGGCTGCCCGACATCCTGCTGCGTAAACAGCGTCTGCCGGTGCAGATTGTGCAGCGCCACGCAATCGTCGTCATACAGCCGCAGCCGGCCGACGCCCGCCCCCACCAGCTGCGGTAACAGCGTGGCGCTCAGCCCGCCGGCACCGACCACCAGCACGCAGGCCTGCGCCAGTTGGCGCTGCCCCGCCTCGCCCATTTCCGGCAGCATCATCTGCCGCTGATAGCGCTCCATCGTCACTCCTTAGCTGAAACTGGCCATGCCAAAAATCGGCGTCGAAGCGACCGCCATGTCGCGCTTCTCCATCAGTCCGGCGGCACAGGCGGCCTGCCCGGCTTCGATCGCAAGGCGGAACGCGTTGGCCATCCCGGGTGGATCGCCGGCTTTGGCCACGGCGGTGTTCAGCAGAATGCCGTCGAAGCCCAATTCCATCGCCTGAGCAGCCTGCGACGGCGCACCAATACCGGCATCAATGATCAGCGGCGTGTCGCGGAACCAGGCGCGCATCGCCCTGAGACCATCCAGGTTGCGCAGCCCCTGACCGGACCCAATTGGCGCGCCCCACGGCATCAGCAGTTCGCAGCCCGCTTCCAGCAGCTTTTCACCGACAATGAGATCTTCCGTGGTGTAAGGAAATACCTGAAACCCGTCCTCACACAGGATGCGGGCCGCTTCCACCAGCGCAAACGGGTCCGGCTGCAGGGTGTCGGCATGACCAATCACCTCCAGTTTGATCCAGCGCGTATCAAACAGCTCACGCGCCATATGCGCAGTGGTGACCGCCTCTTTAACAGTATGGCAACCCGCGGTGTTAGGCAGAATACGCAGCTTCAGGCCGGTCAGCAGCTCGCGAAACGCCGCCCCGGCGGCGCCTTCGCGGCGCAGGCTGACGGTGATGATCCCGGTGCCGGAAGCCGCAATGGCCTGCTGCAGCACCGCAGGTGACGGGTAACCTGCGGTGCCCAGCAGGAAGCGGGAAGTGCCGGCAAAATCGTAAAACATCGTTATCCTCCCTGCATTGGTGACAGCACTTCCAGCTGACAGCCCTCTTCCAGCTGCAGGCTGTCATACTGATTTCTGGGCACAAACTGGCCGTTGACCGCGCTGGCGACACAGCCTGCATCAATCTGCTGTTCGGCCAGCAGCTCCCGCAGCGTGCGCGCCGTTGTTGTTATTTCACGGCCGTTAAGCTGAATATTCATTTATCACTTCTCCGGAAAGGCGCTGCATCAGCTGTTCTGCCAGCATCGGTGCCAGTAAAAAGCCGTGCCGATACAGGCCGTTAAGGTAAAACGTTTCATTGTGAAAATGGATTTCCGGCAGGTTATCCGGATAGGCCGGACGCAGTCCGCTGGCGCTTTCGATAATTCGCGCCTCGGCCAGCGCCGGGTGCAGCGCCCAGGCGGCACTCAGCAGCTCCATCATGGCGCGGGCGCTGATCGGGCTGGCATCCTGGCTCTCTACCATGGTGGCACCCAGCATCAGATGCCCGCCCTGGCGCGGCACCAGGTAGCAGGGAAAGCGGGGATGCAGTAAACGGATCGGGCGGGAAAAGTGCAGCTCATCGCTGTGCAGGATCAGCATCTCACCGCGCACAGCTCGCAGACGCGGCAGTGCGGGCTGCGCGTGAATACCCCGGCAGTCAATGATGCGTCCGGAGGGTGCAGTGGCGTCAAAGCATACGCCACGCTGCAGCAGGCGTTCGCGCAGTTCCGTCAGCGCTATGCGCGGATCGAGGTGCGCCTCACGGGCAAAAAACAGCCCGCGGGCAAAGCGCCCGTCCAGCGCCGGCTCCAGCTCTGCAGGATTCACCCACTGGTGCTGCTCTGTCATGCGGGCAAACCGCGTCAGCTCGTTGCTGTCCCGCGCTGGCGCAACCACCAGCGTACCGCGGTGCGCCACGCCGCTGACCCGCTGCTGCCACCACCCGGCGGCGTGTTGTCCCAGGCGAATGACATCCGCAGGGGCGCTTTCCGCTTCACACCAGGGGGCTAACATCCCGCCGGCAAACCAGGAGGCGGGACGGCGGGATGCATCGCCGAAAACCTCAACGGTTTCGCCTTGTTCAGCCAGCAGGGTTGCCACACAAAGACCGGCCACGCCGCAGCCCAGTACGCTCCAGCGGCTCACAATGCCGGTTCCGCAATCAGAAGGAAATTCACATCGGCCTCTCAGTGTTGACTGAGACCCGTGGATACAGGAGAAGGGATAGCGCGAAGGCAGGATGCCGCTCTGCGCCAGACAGCGCGTTACAGCACGCCGTCAGTCTTCCTACGCCAGTATCAACTGGGTCAGGTTCAAAGGGTCGCTGAACCGCGCAGTGCGCTATCAGCCTCTCAGTCTCTGTGGCGAGACTCCCCCGACGGCTCTATTTGTATTGCAGGCGCTGCCGGACGTCAAGCAGCGCGTCGGGCGTGGTGGATCGCACGCGCGACATGTGATATACCAGAATCACCTTGCCTGAGTGAAAAAAATCACAGATTTTTTATTCACTTATGCTTTTTTCAGCTACTTATGGAAGCCCTATGCATACCTTCAGAATCGCCTTTATTAAAGCGGGATGGCACAACGAGATAGTGAATAATGCGCTGGTGGGATTCCGCCAGGCCCTGGCAGAACAGCAGGTTGAACATCAGCTGAAAACCTTTGATGTTCCCGGCGCCTTTGAAATGCCACTGCTGGCAAAACGTCTGGCTGAAACCGGCAACTATGATGCGATTGTTTGCGCGGCGCTGGTGGTGGACGGCGGCATTTATCGCCATGATTTTGTCGCGCAGGCGGTTGTGGATGGCCTGATGAACGTGCAGCTGACCACCAATGTACCGGTGTTTTCGGTGTCGCTAACGCCGCACAATTTCCAGCCGGCAGAGGTAATTGAAAACTTCTATCGCGACCATTTCATTAAAAAAGGTCAGGAAGCCGCTCGCGCCGCGCTGGCTATTCATCAGCTTGTGGTGGAGTAAAGGCTGCAGCAGGATGATGGTATTACCACCCTGTACCGAATTTAAGCGAAATCTGTGCAGGGTTTATTGCGTACGGAAAAGCAATCTGGTTTATACGGTGCGGAAGGAAGCCGCGAAAACAATAAATGAATTTAACGGTTTCACTATTTATTAAAATAATGAAACCGTTGCAACAAACTAAAATTAGCGGCTTACTTCATGACCGATCAGGCCGCCAATGGCTGCACCGCCCAGCGTACCAAAGGTGCTGCCGCCAGTCAGAACAGCGCCACCCACGGCACCCACACCCGCGCCAATCGCGGTGTTTCGGCCACGGTGTGACATGCCACACGCGGTTACAGATAAGGTCACCAGTAATACCACGGCAATACTCAGGCTGCGTTTTAAAAGCATTAAAATCCTCATTACCATTAATGCTAATGGAATGTCATTATGTTAATTTGATTGTTGTTTGTGCGCCGTATCCCTGGCAGACGGTACATCGTCAGTCGGCAATATAATAGGCCGGCAAAAAGTAATACAGGTAAAAATTCCTATTTTAATGCGGCCCTGTTTGCACTGCTGCTTAATTAAGCAGTCGCACACGCGCTTTTATCGCGATGGAAGATTATTAGTAAAACGGCAATAAAACGTGCAGCTGAATGACAACGGCGGCAGCGAAGTAATGCGTGGAGAAAAAGGCGGATGAAGACGTTTAAAGGCAACAAGCAATCGCTGCCAGTGCGCTACTGCAAACAGTGTCACAAACCCATGACCTGGCGGAAAAAGTGGGAGAAGTGCTGGGAGCAGGTGCAGTATTGCTCGGAACGTTGTCGCCGTGAGGCAAAGCGCCGCACGGTCGACAACGAATAATCGCCGCAGGATTATGCCGCAGAAGACGCGTCTGCCGCCGCGTCACCGAAGCGTTCACGCATGTGCGTTTCAATTTGCTCCAGTGATTTGCCGCGCGTTTCCGGCAGCACCAGCATGACAAAAATCAGCGATGCCACGTTAATCCCGGCAAAAATGAAGAAGGCGTTATTGCCCACCAGCGACAGCAGCGGCGGGAAGGCAAAGGCCACCGCAGCATTACAGATCCACTGAAACGCCACCGCTGAGCCAGTCAGTACCCCGCGCACTTTCATCGGGAACAGTTCTGACATCAGCAGCCAGTAAACCGGCGAAATACACATCTGCATAAAGAATAAAAACACCAGGATGCAGCCAAGCGCCAGCAGGCTTTGCGTCATGCTGTGCGGCATAAACACCAGTACCGCCCCCAGCGCCAGCTGCATGGCGATCACAATCGTCAGGCCGGTCATCAGCATCGGACGACGGCCGAAATGGCTGATGGCTTTGATACCGGCAAAGGTTGCCAGCACCGAGACCACACCGTTACCGATGGTGGCCGCAATCGAAGCGCTGGTACCCATGCCGGTGCTTTTCAGGATGATTGGCGTGTAGTACATAAAGGCGTTTACCCCGGTGAACTGCAGCACAATGCCCATGCCGCAGCCCATCAGCAGCAGCCGTACAATCCAGCGCTCTTTCAGTAGCTCGCGTGCCGCCGGCCCCTGATGCGCTTCACGGGCATGCTGGCGCATTTCTGCCATCTCTTTCCTGATTTCCCGCGGGTTCTCACGCAATTTGCGCAGAATACGCAGCGCCTCGTTAAAGCGTCCTTCGGCCACCATCCAGTGCGGTGAAGCGGGAACAAAGAAAGTGCCGGCAAACAGCAGCACGCCCGGTACCATCGCCAGCGCCAGCATGTAACGCCACATGTGCGGATCGTGCAGCAGCAGGCTCATACAGGCGCTCACCACATAGGCCAGCAGCTGCCCTGAGACAATCATCAGCTCATTGCGGCTGACCAGCGGCGCGCGCCGTTTCGGCCCGGCGATTTCCGCAATAAAGACCGGCACCGTGGAGGAGCCGCCGCCAACGGCGATGCCGAGAATAAAGCGCATTGCCACCATGATTTCGACGTCCGGGGCAAGGGTCGTCCCCAGCGCGCCGGCAACAAACAGCAGCGCCAGGCTGCGTAACGTAATGCGGCGACCAAACCGGTCTGATACGTATCCGCTCAGAAAGGCGCCCACCGCAGAACCGAACGTCAGCGCTGAGGTGACCAGTCCTTCCGTAAACGGCGTAAGATTCAGGCCGCCCTGCGAGGCCGGCAGCGTCATATAGGGTAACGCACCGGAGATAATGCCGGTGTCGTAGCCGTAGGCCAGCGCGCCCATGGTGGCGACCAGCACCACGAAAAAAAGACGTTGCCGGACGGTGAAGGTGAGCGCGCCGCTCTCCTCCGGTGGGGGTGATGAAGCGTTTTGCATGGATGCATCCCTGTTAAACGACAAACACAGCGCAGTGCTGTGTAAAGAAAGGTATGAGTATAGAAGTGATTTGCAGAATGGGATCTGAATCACATAAATCGCCGTCCGCAGGGTTGCCTGCGGCGCGGAACAGATAAGGTGAGCGCCACGAGTCAGGCTATTCTGCTGCGCACCGTTTTTTTCTGAAGGATGTCACTTACCATGCCGGTTAACTTCGACCTCAACGATCTGTATGCCTTTCGCGCGCTGGTGGAATACGGCAATTTTCGCCTTGCGGCAGAGTCCATCTGTCTGTCGCAGTCGGCGCTGAGCCGCAGGATTGAAAAGCTGGAATCCGCGCTCGGCACCCGGCTGTTCGATCGCACCACGCGGCGCGTCACCCTGACGCTGTTTGGTCAGAATTTTGCCGAACGTTCAGAACAGCTGCTCGCCAGCGTCGAAGCGGTACTGGCGGATGTGAATCAGGTCAGTCAGGAGCGGACCGGGCTGGTCACCGTCGCCACGGTGCCCTCCGCCGCTTATTACTTTATGCCCGATGTGATTCGTCGCTTTCAGGCGCGCTACCCGCGCGTACGCATCAAGCTCATCGACAGCAGCGTGGGTAACGTACTGGAAGCCGTCAGCAGCGGCCAGGCGGATTTTGGCATCTGTTTTGCCCGCAATTTGCATCCCAGCCTGGAGTTTATCCCGCTGGTGGAAGATGTGTATGTGGCAGCCTGCCGTCACGATCATCCGCTGGCGCGAAAAGCCGCACTGCGCTGGCAGGACTATTTTCAGCAGGATTACATCGCGCTGGATAAAGTCTCGGGCAACCGCACCCTGCTTGACCAGGCACTGGGACATTTAACGCCGGCACGCGCCAGTATTTGTGAAACCCGGCATGTGACAACCCTGCTGGGGATGGTAGAAGCGGGCATCGGCATTGCTGCCGTGCCCGCGATGTCACTGCCTTCCGCCGGTCATTCGGTGCTGACGCACCTGCCGCTGATCGATCCGGTGGTCACCCGCTCGGTCGGGCTGATTCGTCAGCGCGGGCGTATCCAGTCGTACATGGCGGCAGAACTGGAAAAGCTGATCACGGAACAGCATCCGGCTGCTTAGTTGCAGCCTGTGCGGTCACGCTGTGCATGCCGGTCGCGTTCACCACCTTTTGTGCGGCTGGCGAGGCGAGAAACGCCAGCAGCGCTTCGCCCTGGGCGCGATGCGCCGCGTGCACCGTTACCGCGCCGGCAAAGCGGGTGATGTATTGCACATCGGCGGGCAGTTCGCCAGCGAACGTTACCCCCGGCACCGGCAGCAGTTCACTGACCTGCTGGAAGCCAAGGCTGTAGCGCCCTTTTGCCACCTCTGAGGCTACCGGAATGCGCTCGACCATCTGCGCTTTGGTTTGCATCTGTCCGTCAATCTGCAGTTTTTTAAACAGCGTGGTGCTGACGTAGCGGCCACTGGCGCTGTCTGAATAGGCTACCGATTTCGCCTGCAGCAAGACGTTACGCAGCTTTTCATCGCTGCTGATATCCGGCACGGCTGTTCCTTTCTTCACCACCACACCAATCGGCGAGTCTGCCAGTTCAACACGCGATCCGGCCAGGGTTTGCTGCTGCTGTTGCAGATGGGTCAGCGCATCGCCGACCATGATCACCACGTCCGCTTTCTCGCCGCGCGCCAGCCGGTTAGGGATGGCCTGCGGCGTTTTGCCCATTGACGGGCCGGGAATAATCACCAGCTGATCGCCGCTCTGTTTTTCATAGGCAGGTGCCAGCTGCTCCAGCGCGGCGCGGAAGCCGCCGGAGATCATGACGGTGATCTGCTCCGCCCGCACACCCGCGCTGAGTGCGGTCAGGACCAGTGCCGCAGACAATGAAAAGGGTAATTTACGCATCATTTCGCTCCCTGATTAACGTGCCGTCTGCAGCGCTAACGCGCTGCGGCGATAGAGATAAAGTGTGGCCAGCAGGGCACACAGTGCGGCAAAACTCATCCAGTAGCCGGGTGACGCTTTGTCACCCGTGTATTCGATTAACGCGGTGGAGACCACCGGCGTAAAACCGCCAAAGACCGCTGTCGCCAGGCTATAGGCCAGGGAGAAGCCCGCCACGCGGACTTCTGCGGGCATGATCTCTGTCAGCGCCGGGATCATCGCGCCGTTGTACAGACCGTAAAGACAAGAGAGCCAGAGCAGCACGCTCAGCATCATGGCAAAGGTTGGCGTCTGCGCCAGCAGCGACAGGGCCGGATAGGCCGTCGCCAGCGCCAGCAGCGTCATCGTAACCAGCACCGGTTTACGGCCAAAGCGATCGGATAATGCGCCGCCAATTGGCAGCCAGATAAAGTTTGAGACGGCCACCAGTAGCGTGACCAGCAGGCTGTCTGACGCGCTGAGCATCAGCACCTTTTTGCCAAAGGTGGGAGCATACACGGTAATCAGATAGAAAGCCGTGGTGGTCATGGCGACCATCAGCATACCGGCAATGACCACCGGCCAGTTACTGAGCAGCGTGCGGAACACCTCGCGCATCTCCATATGGTGACGGCGGGCGTTGAACTCCTCGGTTTCTGCCAGCTTGCGGCGCAGCACAAAGATAAACGGCACAATCAGGCAGCCAAACAGGAACGGAATACGCCAGCCCCAGGCCGCAATCTCAGATTGCTCCAGTGCCGCATTGAGCGCAAAGCCCATCGCTGCCGCCACCATAATAGCCACCTGCTGGCTGCCCGACTGCCAGCTGGTGTAGAAGCCTTTGCGTCCTGGCGTGGCGATTTCCGCCAGATACACCGACACCCCGCCCAGTTCCGCCCCGGCGGAGAAGCCCTGCAGCAGACGTCCCACCAGCACCAGCAGCGGTGCCCACAGGCCAATAGTCTGCCATGACGGCACCAGCACGATCAGGAAGGTGCCGGTTGCCATGATCGACAGCGTGACAATCAGTCCCTTACGCCGCCCGACTTTATCAATATAAGCGCCGAGCACAATCGCCCCAATCGGGCGCATCAGGAAGCCGGCACCGAACACCGCAAAGGTCATCATCAGTGAGGCAAACTCACTGCTGGCCGGGAAAAAGGTGTGGGCAATATACGTGGCATAAAATCCGAACAGGAAAAAATCGAATTGTTCCAGAAAATTGCCTGAGGTTACGCGCAGGATCGCGCCAATACGCGCACGTTGAGTAGTGGGTGAGGTAGAAGAATGCATCACGATCTCCGGTTGTCTGCAGCGCTTTTGGTTGCGCCTGTGACAGGAGACTGACCGGAAAAAGGGAGCTTAATAAGCGCAATAAACGCATAGACTGATGCGCCATGCGCATCAATGATGCTTTATGATGCATAATGACGTTTTTTTACAAGCGGTTAACACGCTGCCCGGTGCCGCTGGCAGAATATCGTTATGAAACATCATTATGCAGAATTGTGACAGGCCTCATAAGGCGGCCAGCAGCCGTGGCTGACGGCCACCTTAGCGGTAACCGTCAGCAGCTGAGTACAAACGCGCCGGCCATGCGGCAGGGGGTAAGCGCAGATTAGCCTTAACGCTGCGGGTGGTTCACTTCCAGCGGACGCAGGTCAAACACCAGCACTTCCGCCCGATCGCCGTGAGCAAAATGCAGTGCGGTTTCTTCACGTACCCGTGCACCGTCGCCGGCATTGAAACGCACTCCGTTGACCTCCAGGCTTCCCCGCGCAACATGGATATAGGCATAACGGTTGGCGTCCAGCGTCAGCGTCTGCTGCTCGTCACCGTCAAACAGGCCAGCGTAGATACGCACGTCCTGACGCACGCGCAGCGAGCCCTGCTCACCCTGCGGAGAGACAATCAGACGCAGCTGACCGCGTTTTTCACTTTCAGCAACCGATACCTGCTGATAACCCGGCTCCGTGCCCCGCTCAGCCGGTACGATCCAGATCTGCAGGAAATGCACCCTCTCCTCATTCGAGTGGTTAAATTCGCTGTGCGTGACGCCGCTGCCTGCGCTCATCAGCTGCACATCACCGGGGACAATCACCGAGCCGGTGCCCATGGAATCTTTATGCGCCAGCGCCCCTTCCAGCACGTAAGAGATAATCTCCATGTTGTTATGTGGATGCGCACCAAAACCGCGACCCGGTGCAACCCGATCGTCGTTGATAACCAGCAAATCGGAAAACCCGGTCTGCTGCGGGTCCCAGTAACTGGCGAAAGAGAAGGTATGGCGGGAATTCAGCCAGCCGTGATCGCCGGCACCGCGTTGTTCTGACAGTCGTTGTTCAATCATGATCTGCTCCTTTTTTATGAGGTCGGAAGGCGATGGCGCTTCCCGTTGAGAACCAGTATACGTAAACTGATTTGCCCAACAATGTGCCGTAATGACAATGACTGTCACCGATAAGTGGACAATATGCAGATAGAAGATCTTCGCATTTATGTTGCCGTGATTCAGACCGGTAACTTCACCGCCGCCGCTGAGCAGCTGATGCTGTCAAAGCAATATGTCAGCCGGCGCATTGCGGCGCTGGAGGCCTCGCTGGGTGCGCGCCTGCTGAATCGCAACACGCGTAAACTCTCGGTCACAGACAGCGGCCAGCTGTTCGCCCGGCACGCGCAGCGCATTCTGGATGATGTGCAGGCGGCTGAACAGGCGGTCTCCGGACAGCGCCAGGCGCTGCGCGGCAGCTTTCGTCTGAGCGTGCCAATGTCATTCGGGATCAGTCATCTTTCACCGTATATCGCGGAGTTTCTCAGTCTGCATCCGGGGCTGCAGTTTCAGGTCGAACTGGCTGACCGCCATGTGGATATGGTTGGCGAAGGGTTTGATATGGCTATCCGCATCGGTACGCTGCCCGATTCCAGCCTGATTGCCCGCCGGCTGGGCGAATTCCGTCGCGTCATCTGCGCCAGCCCGGCTTACCTGCAGGGTGCCGGCGCACCGCGAACGCCGGATGAACTGCGCGAACACCGCTGTTTACGCTATGGCCGCGAAAGCCAGACCGGCTGGGAGCTGTTTCAGGGCGACAGCCGTCAGGTGGTGCCCGTGCACGGGCCGATGGTCAGCAACAACGGCGAAATGCTGCGGGATGCGGCCGTTGCCGGTCTGGGGCTGATTTTACTGCCGGAATTTATCGTCGCGCCCGCGCTGGCGCGCGGTGAACTGGTCACGGTGCTGGAGGCCTGGCAGCCCGCTGCGCTGCATCTTAACGCGCTCTATCCGCAGCACCGCCAGCGCAGCGAAATTAACCGCGTATTTATGGCGTTTCTGCAGGATAAGCTGCAGCAGGCCACGTCATAACCCCCTGACAGCCGGTGCGAGCGCCCGGCGGGCCAGCAGCGCCGCGCCGGTCATGCCGCCCTGATGGGCAAAGGCACCCGGCACCACCAGCGCATACGGCGTGCGGCGTAAGATGCAGCGCTGGACGGCGTCGTTCAGCGCGGCAATCAGCGGGGTAACTGAAGCCAGCCCACCGCCCACCGCCACGCAGGAGGCGCCGGTGATATTGATGGTGTACGCCAGTGGTTCACTCACCAGCTGCAGCCACGCCTGGATGGTCTGCTGCGCGCGCGCCTGCTGCTGCTGCCAGCCGGTGACAATCGCTTTACTGCTGAGGCTTTCGCCGTGCAGGGTACGGTGCAGATTTTCCATGCCGCGCGCGCCACCATAGGTGTCAAGGCAACCGCGCTGCCCGCAGGGGCACGCCAGCCGCGGGATCGGCACGCGCGCGCCGTCAATGTCCACCTCGGTCAGGGTGATTGGCCCGTGGCCCCACTCGCCGGTTAAGCCGTTCTGGCCCATCACCAGCCGGCCATCGGAGACCAGTCCGCCACCGACACCGGAGCCAAGAATGGCGCCCAGCACCACCTTATGCCCTTTGCCAGCGCCCGCCTCGGCTTCCGCCAGCGCGAAGCAGTCGGCATCGTTATGCACGATAACCTTCCGCTGCAGCACCTCACCCAGTTCGGCCGCCAGCCGGCGCTGATGAAACGCGGGAATATTGCTGGCAAACATTTCGCCGGTCAGCGGTGAGACAATGCCGGCGGTGGAGATCGCAACCGGCGAGTCGGCCGCAAACTCTGCGGCATGCCGGGCGATCATGGCGCTGACGCGCACGCAAAAGGCGCGCCAGTCCTGCGCCGGAATGGGTTGCTGATCGAGGAGCGTGAGCACGTTTTTATCCGACATCACACCCATTTTGATAAAAGAACCCCCGAGATCAAAACAGATCACCGGAGAGAGCGAAGGGGTCATAAACGTTTATCCATTACATCGCGCAGGCCATCGCCCAGCACATTAAAGCCCAGCACGGTAATCAAAATTGCCAGTCCAGGGAATAGGGAAACATAAATATTCAGGCCAAGAAAATTGCGGCCGTCGCTCATCATGGTGCCCCACTCCGGCATGGGAGGCTGCACGCCCAGCCCGAGAAACGAAAGGCTGGCGGCGGAGAGCACCACGGCACCGGCAGTCAGCGTCGACTGCACAATCAGCGGGCCTACCGAGTTGCGCAAAATGTAATGGGTGATAATGCGCGGATAGCGCACGCCCAGCATGTGCGCAGCCTCGATATACTCCATATTCTTCAGCCCCAGCGTGAGGTTACGGCTCAGACGGGCGTATACCGGAATAGAAAACAGGGAGATAGCGATCAGCATATTGGTCAGCCCTTCTCCCAGCACGCTGACAATCAGAATGGCCAGCACGATGCCGGGAAAAGCAAAAATGATATCCATCAGCCACATAATCAGCGCGTCTGTTTTACGGCCGGCCAGGCCGGACATAATGCCGAGCGGAATGCCAGCAAGCATCGATAACGCCACACTCAGCGTCACTTCAAACAGCGTGATGCGCGCGCCGTATACCACCCGCGCAAAAATATCGCGGCCGTAATCGTCAGTGCCAAACCAGTGGGCGGCCGAAGGCGCCTGCAACGTATTCAGCAAATCCTGTTCTATCGGGTCCCAGTGGGTGATCAGCGGGGCGCACAGCGCCGCAAGTACCACCAGCAGCACCAGCAGGCCACCGATGGCGATGGACGGATGGGTGATAAGCAGGTTCAGCAGCTGGCGTGAACGCGAACGCGGCAGCGCGACCGGAGAGTCCAGGCTGTTCATCAGTCGAACCTTATTTTTGGATTAAGCAGGCCAATCAGCATGTCGCCAATCAGGTTCATCAGCACTACCCCGGTTACGGCCACCAGCGTCACGCCCTGGATCACCGGATAATCGCGGTACTTTACGGAATCCACCAGCAGCCGCCCGATGCCCGGCCAGTTAAAGACGGATTCCGTCACTACCGCGCCGCCAATCAGGCTGCCAAAGTTCAGCGCGACAATGGTGACAATCGGGATCAGCGCGTTACGCAGCGCGTGTTTCCAGTGAACCACGCCGGAAGAGAGCCCTTTGGCGCGGGCTGTGCGGATGTAGTCCTGACTGAGCACATCCAGCATGCTGGATCGCGTCATGCGGGCAATCATGGCCATCGGCAAAATCGCCAGCGTCACGGTGGGCATAATGTAGTTTTTCCACGTGTCTGCACCCAGCAGCGGCAGCCAGCCAAGCTGCACGGCAAAATAGTTCATCGCCAGCAGCGCCAGCCAGAAGTTGGCGATGGACGCGCCGGCAATGGTCAGCACCATCACCATCTGGTCGGGAAGCCGCTGACGATAGAGCGCGCCGGTCATGCCTGCCGGGACGCCGATGGCAATCGCCAGCAAATAAGCCAGCGCTGCCAGCGACAGCGTATACGGCAGCCGTTCACCGATCTCGGTCATCACCGGACGCTGGGACTGCAGCGACACGCCAAGATTACCGTGCAGGGCTTCGGCAGCAAATCTCACATACTGCACCGGCAGCGGCTGATCCAGCCCGAGCCGCACGCGCATGCTCTCTACCGCTTCCTGCGGTGCTTCCGGTCCGGCCATCAGGCGAGCCGGGTCGCCCGGCAGCGCGCGGATGGCGATAAACACGATCATCGACACGCCGAAAAGAATTAACGGCAGCGAGATAACCTTTCTGGCGACATACGCTTTCATATCCTCTCCGCACCGGCCCTACTTTTTCACTGCATCGCGCACCACAATCTGGCCGCCCGGTTGCAGGGTGACACCGCTGATGTTTTTGCGCGTCGCATAGAGATCATCCTGATAATAGAGCAGCACCTGCGGCGCCAGCGCACTGATCTGTTTCTGCGCCTGGACATAAAGCGCTTTACGTCGGGCATCGTCCAGCTCAGAAGCGGCGCTATCGATTAGCGTATCGGTCTGCTTATCACTGAAAAAGCCAAGGTTCGCGCCGCCCGGGGCAAAGCTGCTGCTGTGATAAAGCGGCCGCAGCTGGAGATCGGACCCGTACAATCCGGAAGACCAGGACGCCAGTACCGCATCGGTTCCCTGCGCGGCTTTCTCTTTTGCATCAGCAAAGGCGGCCTTCGCCCACACGCCACTCTCCATCTGACGCACGCTGAGCTTCACGCCAATTTTGCTCCACATAGCCTGCAGGACCTGGGCGGTTCGTGCATCCGGCGCCTGCACCGCTATCGCCATGCTGAATCCCTGCGGATAGCCCGCGGCGCTCAGTAACGCTTTCGCCTTTTCCACGTCATAGGGATAATCATGCAGTTCATTGTCATAGTTGACGTCAACCGGTGCCAGCGGCGAGTTGGCCGGACGCGCATAACCAAACATCACCGCTTTTACCAGCGCCGACTGATCGGTGGCAAAGTTCAGCGCCTGGCGCACCCGCACATCACTCAGCGCTTTGCTTTGCGTATTCAAATCAATCCAGAACACTGCCGCACCCGGCGACTGTTTCAGCACCACGCCAGGGTTATTTTTCAGCATGCCGGCAAACTGCGGCGGCACCGGATTAATAATATCGACCTGACCGGATTGCAGCGCCATATTCATCACTGACGGCTCGCTGCTCCATGTCCATTTAATTTCATCCGGCCCGGTGTTTTTTCCCCAGTAAGCATTGTTCTTCTGCTCCAGAACATATTCGCCGGATTTATACTGCACCAGTTTATAAGGGCCGGTGCCGTCAGCCGTGTTATTGATCGTGCCCGCTTTATCCGCCTGCGGACTGACCATTAACCCCGGCCCGGAAGCCAGTACGGTTAAAAACGCCGGGTTAATTTTTTTCAGGGTGAAGGTAACCGTTAAATCATCCTTTTTTTGCACATCCTGAATAAACGTCCGAATTTTTCCGCTGCCCGCCAGGCCGCGCTTAGTGTCGAGATGGCGCTGAAAATTAGCCACCACCGCGTCCGCATTAAACGGGGTGCCATCATGAAATTTCACGTTGGGCCGCAGGGTAAATGTCCAGTGCAGCGCGCTGGCGTCGGACTGCCACGACAGCGCCAGCGCCGGAATAATTTTCCCGTCATCACCAATGCGTGTCAGGCCTTCATACATTGGGTCCAGCACCGTACCGGTAAACGTCGCGGTCTGGTTGCCAGGGTCCATGCTGCGCGGCGGTTCGTTTTGCATAATCACCAGCTGAGCAGCGAACACCGATGCGCTGGAGAGCGACGCCAGAATACATCCGGCCAGCGTCAGTACCCTGAAATGCCTGTTTTTGCGTTCCATGAAAGCCCTCAATAATCAGTGATGGGGTGAAAGCACAGCCGGGTTTAATGCCCGACGCGGCTTCGCCTGGTTACAAAGCGCCACGACACTCAGCGTGAAATAAGTGCAAAGCCAGCCGGCTTATTATTTTTTCCGCCAGAACCTGCGGCACAGCGTTATATAAGGCACCTCTGCCAAACAAAAGCCAAGAGGCTGGTTCATATATTTTACTTATAGTTCGATCTGCGTTCAGAAAATTAACTAAATACCGTTGAATTTGTTTTTACTGCTGATTATTGTCGGGCATATACCGCCCCTGCGACGAGAACCCGGATGCTTAATGCTCATCAGCAGCAAATCCTGCGCTTATTAGTGGCCTCGCACGGCATGAGCCGCACGGCCATTGCCGAAAAAATGAAGCTGAGCAAAGCCGCCATCAGTACGCTGATTAAAACCATGCTGCAGGCAGGCCTGCTTGAAGAGAGTGTGCCAGCGAATACCGGCCAGGGTCGCCCGTCGGTGTTACTGAAAATGCGTGCCGATAGCGCTTACTTCCTCGGCGCGTCACTGCTGGATGAAGACGTCTGTCTGGTCCTGATTGATATGCACGGCCATATCCTTGCCAGCACTACGCTAACGCGCGACCCGACGCCGGCACGGCTGGCGGAGGCGATCGCCGCCGCGATCCCTGGTCTGCTGGCGCAACAGCAGATTTCGCCAGACCAGCTAATCGGTCTGGGCGTGACGCTGTCAGGATTTGTCGATGAACATCAGGCGGTGTGCGTGCAGTCGGCACTGCTGGGCTGGCAGCAGGTGCCGCTGGCCGCGCTGTTACAGGCGCAGACCGGGCTGGAGATCACGCTGGAAAACGATGCCAAGGCGCTGGCGGTCAGTGAAAAGATGTTTGGCGTGGCGAAAAAAGCACGCAACTTCAGCCTGATTTCCCACGGCGACGGCATCGGCTCAGCCCATTTTTTTGCCGGTCAGCTGCATCGCGGCGCACACGGTGGCGCCGGGGAAATCGCCCACTGCACTATTGAGCCAGGCGGTCGTCCCTGCCGCTGCGGCAAACGCGGCTGTCTGGACACGCTGGCATCGCTGACGGCAATCCGCGAAAGCATGCGCGAGAACGCGCTGCCCTGTCACAGCCTGATTGAACTGGAACAGCTGGCGATGAAAGGCAACAGCGCCGCGATCGCCATTCTGCATCAGGCCGGTCAGGCACTTGGCCTGGCGATTGCCAGCCTGATTCAGATGACCGATCCGGAACTGATCGTCATCGCGCATCAGCCGGATGCGTTTGAAGGACTATTGAAAACCGTCATGCTGCAGGCAATCGACAGCCATGTGCTGCCTGCGATTGTCGGCAAAACACCGCTTTCCAGCATTGTGATACAGCCGGAGAGCTGGGCCAGAGCTGCAGCCAGCGTTGCGGCGTATCGTTTTATCGTGCAATTACCCGACTAGCGGAGGCGGCAATGCGCATTGCTTATGGTGGGCTTCATATCGAGTGCAGTACCTACAATCCGGTGCTTAACCACGCCGATGATTTTCGTATCCTGCGCGGTGAGGCCATGACGGACAATCCGTACTTTGCCTTTTTGCGCGACTGGGATGCGCAGTTTCTGCCGACCTTCCACGCGCGTGCCATTGCCGGCGGGCCGGTGGCGCGCCGCACCTATGACGCGTTTAAACAGGATTTCCTTAGCCGTCTGCAGGCGCATCTGCCGGTGGATGGCGTCTATCTGGCGATGCACGGCGCAATGTACGTTGAAGGCATGGAAGATGCCGAAGGTGACTGGATCAGCGCCACGCGCGCGCTGGTCGGCCCGGATTGTCCGATCAGCGTCAGTTACGACCTGCACGGTAACGTTTCGCAGCGCATCATTGACGCCATCGATATGTTTTCCACCTACCGCACCGCGCCGCACATTGATGTGGAAGAGACGATGCGCCGCGCGGTCAGCATGCTGGTAAAAAGCCTGCAAACCGGCATCAGGCCGGGCGTGGTATGGGCACCGATTCCGGTGGTTCTGCCGGGGGAGCGCACCAGCACGGAAGATGAGCCGGCCAAAAGCCTGTATGCACGTCTGCCGGCTATCGATGAGGCTGAGGCGATTTGGGATGCCTCGCTGATGGTGGGCTACGTCTGGGCCGATGAACCGCGCGCCACCGCCGCTGCCATTATGACCGGCACCGATGCGCGGCTGCTGACGCAACAGGCGGAGGCGCTGGCGCTGGCCTACTGGCAGGCCCGCGCCCGCTTTGTGTTTGGCTGCACCACCGACACCCCCGAAGCCTGCGTCAGCATGGCAATCGCCAGCCCCACCGCACCGGTGATCCTCGCGGACTCCGGCGATAATCCCACCGGCGGCGGCGTCGGCGATCGCGCAGATGTGCTGGCCGAACTGATGCGGCAACAGGCGCAGGGCGTAATCGTGGCAGGCATCGCCGATAAGCCAGCGACGGACGCCGCATTCCAGGCGGGCGTGGGTGCCCGACTGCCCCTGACGCTTGGCGCAACGCTGGATCCCGCCGGTGGCACCGCCAGCGGCGAATTTGAAGTTGTCCATTTAAGTGATGATGCGCGGTCACGGGCAAAACAGGCGCTGCTGCGCTGCGGCGGCATCACCGTGGTGGTAGCGGATCGCCGCCGTCCGTACCATAACCTTGAGGATTTCGCGCTGCTTGGCCTGGATCCCCGCGCTGCCCGGATTGTGGTGGTGAAATCGGGCTATCTGTCGCCGGAACTGGCACCGCTGGCCAATCCTAATCTGATGGCGCTGTCACAGGGCGTGGTCGATCAGTATGTCGAGCGCCTGACGCGCGCGCGCAAATCGCATCCGACCTATCCGTTTGACACCGATTTTGCCTTCGTGCCCGCCGGCATCCGTTCGGCACGCTTTCCGGCGGCACAATGAAGCGCGCCGCTGAACCGGTGCTGAGCATCGATAATCTTTCGGTGGCCTTCCGCCACGACGCCGGCTGGCGCGAGGTGGTCAGCGGCGTGTCGTTAACCCTGCAGGCAGGCGAAACGCTGGCAATTGTCGGCGAATCCGGCTCTGGCAAAAGCGTCACCTCCATGGCGATTATGCGGCTGCTGAACATGCGTCATGCCCGCGTCAGCGGCCAGATACGGCTGAATGGCGTTGACCTCCTGACGCTGAGCGAAAGCGCCATGCGGGATATCCGCGGCAACGCCGTGGCAATGATTTTTCAGGAGCCGATGACCAGCCTCAACCCCTCCTTTACCGTGGGCGATCAGATTGCTGAAGCGCTGATGACCCATCGCCGTCTCAGCCAGCGCGCGGCACGGGAAGAGACGCTTCGTCTGCTGGAGAAAGTGCGTATTCCTGAGGCGGCGAAACGCTATCGCGACTATCCGCATCACTTTTCCGGCGGAATGCGCCAGCGCGTGATGATTGCGATGGCGCTGGCGCTGCGCCCGAAACTGCTGATTGCCGATGAGCCTACCACCGCGCTCGACGTAACCATTCAGGGCCAAATCCTTGACCTGATTAAAACGCTGCAGGAAGAGGATGGCACCGCGGTACTGTTTATCACGCATGATATGGGCGTGGTGGCTGAAGTAGCGGACCGCACCCTGGTAATGTATCAGGGGGCAATGGTGGAAACCGGCACCACGTCAGCGATTTTCGCCGCGCCGGCTGCGGACTATACCCGTACGCTGATTGCCACCGTCCCGCAGCTGGGGTCAATGCGCGGCACGGCGGGCCCGCGCAGGTTTACCTTACCGGGTCAGCCGGTGGCGGAAGATATCGCGCCCGCTCTCACCCCGCGCGCCCCGCTGCTGTCAGTCAGGCATCTCAGCACCCGCTTCAGTCTGCATGAAGGGCTTTTCAGCCGTAAAACCGGTGCGGTACATGCGGTGGAAAATATCTCTTTTGATTTGCTGCCAGGAGAAACGCTTTCGCTGGTGGGTGAATCCGGCTGCGGTAAATCCACCACCGGACGCTCGCTGACGCGCCTGGTAGAGCCCTGCGCCGGTCAGATAACGTTCGACGGCAGGGATGTGCTGACGCTGCCTCCGCCTGCGCTGCGGCAACTGCGCTGCGCCATGCAGATGATTTTTCAGGATCCGTTTGCCAGCCTGAATCCGCGTATGACAGTGCTGGAGGCGCTGACCGAGCCCTATCTGCAGCACCGGCTGGGCAGCAAAACTGCCGCCCGGGAAAAGGCGGCTGAGCTGATGGTGCGCACCGGCCTCTCTCCCGCCATGCTGAACCGCTATCCGCACGCCTTTTCCGGCGGGCAGCGGCAGCGCATCTGCATTGCGCGGGCGCTCATGCTGGACCCGAAAATGATCATCGCCGATGAATCCGTCTCTGCGCTCGATGTCACGGTGAAGGCGCAAATCATCAACCTGCTGCTGGATCTGCAGCACAGCCTGGGGCTGGCGTACCTGTTTATTTCACATGATATGGCGGTGGTGGAACGCATCAGCCATCGCGTGGCGGTGATGCTGCTGGGTGAAATTGTGGAAATCGGTCCGCGCGCGGTAATTTTTGAAAACCCGCAGCATGATTACACGCGCAGGCTGCTGGCCTCCGTACCGGTGCCGGATCCGGCGCGGCGGCATTTCCGGCGACAGGCTGAGGTCACCGAACTGCAAAGCCCGGTGCGGCCGCTGGGTTTTGAAACGCCAGCGCGCCACTACCGGGAAGTCAGCGCGGGTCACTGGGTCATGCAATAATACCCGGCCAGCGAGGCCGGTGCCGCGCAGCCTGTCATGCGTCGAGTAAGCGCAACAGACGCGCCGGATTGCCGGCATAAATGCCTTTTTGCGTGATATTTTTGGTCACTACGCTGCCCGCGCCAATCACCGCCCCGTCGCAAATGGACACCGCCAGAATGGTTGCGCCGCTGCCAACTGACACCCCGGCGCCCAGCCGGATGCGTCCCCAGCTGGCGCGATCCGGATCGGGCCGGCCGGAATGAAACATATCATTGGCAAACATCACGCCGTGGCCAATAAAACAGTGTTCACCAATGTGCACGTCTTCACAGATAAACGTATGCGACTGAATTTTGCTGCCGCGACCAATGTGTGAGCGCGCCTGTATCTCCACAAAAGGCCCGACAAACACCTCATCTTCCAGCGTACAGCCATACAGGTTAGCGGGCTGGTATACAGTGACATTCTGACCGGTCACCACCTCTCGCAGAGCCACCTCACGTAATTGCGGTTGCATCGTCATTCTCCTTATGAAGTTCACTGTCCGCCAGCCCGCGCCTCCGCGCGCGGACGCCAACGGCTGCGGCGGTTATTTATTTCATCAGCACCTGAAACTGCGGGTTAAATTCGTCAAAAATGGGCAGCGCGGCCGCACCGAGCGCCGCAGTGTCGCTGCCGGTCATGCCGGTTTTCAGGCGCGTGCCGGTAAGGTAACGTCCGCGTACGGACTGATACAACGGCGGCAGGCGCTGGATGATTTTGTCCAGCAGCACAGGCGGCATCATGCCGCCAATAATGACGCTTTCCGCATCAAAGATGCACTCCAGCATGTTGATAGCCTGGCGCAGCGGCGTCAGCACTGTGTCGATCCAGCGATCAAAGCAGGCGGCATCCACCTGCAGCAAATCTTCAGGCAGCGCAGTCATGGGATCGAGCCCGCAAAACTCATAGGCGGCCTGCAGCGAAACATAGCGTTCCAGACAGCCGTGATTACCGCAGTAACAGGCGCGTCCGCCGGGCTCCACCACCACGTGTCCGATCTCTCCGGAGTTATGCGCTGCACCGCTGTAGACGTGGCCGTCCATCAGAATGCCGGCCCCCAGACCGGTGCCAATGTACAGGTAGATAAAAGAGTTAAGCTGGCGCGCCACGCCGTGAAACCGTTCACCGATCGCTGCCACCGTCGCGTCATTCTCCAGCGTCACCGGTAACTGGCTCATCTCTGCCAGGCGGGCGGCAATGTCCACCTCTTCCCAGCCGTGCAGCGTGGTCGGGCCTGAGGAGGAGATACCTTCGACGCCAAAGGGACCGGGCATCACCACGCCAATGCCCAGCACTTTTTGCCACCCAGCGCCAAGCTGCTGCCGGATCGCCGCCAGCTCACCGGCAATGCGCGCTAACGTGGCATCCGGCTGGGGCTTTTGCACCAGAATAAGGCGGCGAAAATGGACATCGCCGGTGAGATCCACCAGCACAATCAGCAGCGTCTGGTGATCCAGATGAATGCCGATAGAAAACGCACTGGCCGGGTTGAGCGTGACCGGAATCGCCGGCTGTCCCCGTCCCTGCTTACGCGGCTGGCGGCTGGTAAGCAGCCCGGCCTGTTCCAGTTCCGCCACAATGTTTGAGACGGTCTGCGGCGTCAGCGCCGTCAGCCGCGCCAGTTCTGCGCGCGTCAGCTCACCGTGCAGGCGGATCGCTTCGATGATCACACGACGATTGTGCGCCCGGGCGTGCTCCAGATTGGTTCCTGATGTTTTCATGCGGCTGCTTCCCTCTTCTCACGCGCACGGTGTCTCGCTGCCTCAATATCTATGATCGGCCACACAATTTACAACCTGTTTACCTGACAGCGGCGGAATTTTGTGCAGAAGTAGTCAGCAGCGGCAATCCGGTTTTATGCCCTGGCACGCCACTTGCTTGCTGAAGAGATGTCAGCCGCAGCAATCTGGCAACCTGTGCACACGATTAAATCAATCAAATTGATTTAATTAAACACCCTCTCACTTTGAAGGCGGAAACACCATGAAAACCCTGATCAAAGGCTGTGTTGCAGCCATCCTGCTGGCAACGGCAGGCAGTGCAGCGGCGGTCACCACCCTTAACGCGCTGTTTATGACGCAGGCGGCTTACAGCGAGAAGGATATTCGCGCCATGACGCAGGCGTTTCAGCAGGCGCATCCGGATGTGCAGGTGAATCTGGAATTTGTGCCCTATGAAGCGCTGCATGACAAGATTGTCGCCGCACGCGGCGCGGGCGGAAACGGCTACGATGTCGTGCTGTTTGACGCCATCTGGCCCGCCGAATTCAGCAAATTTGATTTACTGCAGGATGTCAGCAGCCGGATTAGCGCGGAGCAGAAAGCCGCGATCTTCCCGGGCGCGATGAACACCGTGATCTACAACGGTAAAACGCTGGGCATGCCGTGGATCCTTGATACCAAATATCTCTACTACAACAAAGCGATGCTGGCGAAAGCCGGTATTACTGCGCTGCCGCAAACCTGGCAACAGGTGATGGACGACGCCCGCGTTATCAAACAGAAAAATATCGTCAACTATCCGCTGGTGTGGAGTTGGTCTCAGGCAGAGGCGCTGGTGTGTGATTACACCACGCTGGTATCCGGGTTCGGCGGCGCTTTTTACCATAATGGCAAACTCGATTTCACCTCACCGGCATCGCTGCAGGCCGTAAAACTCATGAAAAGTTCGCTGGATGAGGGGCTGAGTAACCCGGCATCGCGAGAGTATCTGGAAGAGGATGTGCGTAAAGCGTTCTCCAATGGCGATGCCGCGTTCGCGCTGAACTGGACCTACATGTACAACATGGCCAATGACCCGAACCAGAGCAAAGTGGCCGGTCAGGTGGGCATTATGCCGGCGCCGGGTGATGCACCGGGTAAAGCCGGCGCGGTCAATGGCTCTATGGGACTGGGGATTGCTACCGGCAGTACCCATCCGGAGCAGGCGTGGCAGTACATCAGCTATATGACATCTCAGCCGGTACAGACACAGTATGCCACGCTTAGCCTGCCCATCTGGAAGCGCGCTTATCAGGACCCGGCAGTAACGAAAAATCAGGAGAGCCTGATTGCCGCAGCGAACACTTCGCTGAATGTGATGTTGTCGCGTCCGGAAACCGCGGAGTACTCCCGCCTTTCCAGCACGCTGCAGCAGCAGCTGCAACAGGTGCTGGTGGGCAGCGCCACGCCGGAAGCCGCATTACAGGCGGTGAATAAAAGTGCCGCGCGCCTGCGCTAAGGGGAAAGCATGCTGAGTTTGCGTCAACGCGAACAGCGGCAGGCATGGGTGCTGCTGGCACCCATGTTACTGGTGATGCTGCTGCTCACCGCCTGGCCGTTGCTGCGCACCATTTGGCTGAGTTTTACCGACGCCGCGCTGATCGGCAGCAGTGGCACAGCACCGGGCTGGATCGGCGTTGAAAACTATCTGTACGCCCTGACCGACGAGGATTTTCGCACCTCGCTGTGGCGCACACTCTACTTCACCGTGGTATCAGTTGCGGTGGAGGGCATTATCGGCGTGCTGGTGGCGCTACTGCTCAATCAGCAGTTTGCCGGTCGCAGCCTGCTGCGCGTGCTGGTGATTTTGCCGTGGGCGCTGCCTACCATCGTTAACGCTATGATGTGGCGGCTGAATTTCAATCCCGATTACGGCAGCGTTAATGCCCTGCTGACCCAGACTGGCCTGATTGATCACTACCGCAGCTGGCTGGGATCACCCGACTCTGCGCTCAATGCCGTGATGTTTGCCGATGTGTGGAAAAATTATCCGCTGGTCACGCTGCTGGTGCTGGCGGCGCTGCAGTCGATACCTGAGGATCTGTATGAAGCCGCCCGGCTGGATGGTGCCTCCGCGTGGCGACGTTTCCGCGCCATTACGTTTCCGGCTATCGCTGGCGCACTCAGCGTCGCGCTGGTGCTGCGCACCATCGATGCGTTTAAGATCTTCGACATCATCTATGTGATGACGCGCGGCGGCCCGGTAGACAGTACAAAGACCCTGAGTTTTTACGTCTATCAGGAGTCATTCAGCTATCTGCGTGCCGGCAGCGGTGCCGCCTACGCCATACTGATGACGCTGCTGTGCGCCGTGCTGATCACCCTCTATATGCTGTTACTGTGGCGGCAGCGCCGTCGGGGAAGCGCCCATGAAAATTAAGCTCCGCACCGTTGCGAAGTATGCTGCCGCACTGCTGGTCGCGGTGTCCGTGCTGGCGCCCATGGGCTGGCTGTTTTTAATGAGCGTCAGCGCCACCGCCGATCTGACGCGCGTGCCGCTGGAGTGGATGCCGCGCCAGTGGGACTTCAGCCGCTATGGCCGCCTGCTCTCGCTGACCCCGGGCGAGCCCGGTACGCTGTTCCTGCATGCGCTGGGTAACAGCCTGCTGGTGGCAAGCGGTGCGACGGCGATCTGTTTATTGCTGGCAATTCCCGCCGCATTCAGCTTTTCCCGCTATCGCGGCCGCGACGGCTGGCTGTTTGCCTCGCTGGCTATCTATATGGTGCCGCCGGTCGCGTTCGTACTGCCCCTCTACTTCCTGCTGCAGCAGCTGGATCTGCTCAACACCCGGCCGGGCCTGATGATGGTTTACTGTTCACTGATTCTGCCGTTTCTGACCTGGATGCTGAAAAACCAGTTCGATACGCTGCCGCATGATATTGAGCAGGCGGCACGGCTGGACGGGCTGCGCGTCTGGCAGGTGTTGCTGCGCATCACCCTGCCGCTGGCAAAACCGGTGCTGGGCGCAGCGGCGCTGTTTGGCTGGCTGCTGGCGTGGGACGAATTTTTCTACGCGCTGTTATTCACCAGCAATATCGCCGCGCAGACCCTGCCGGTCACTATCGCCGGCTTCACTGCCGGGCGCGCCACCGATGACGGACTGATTGCTGCGGTCGGTATTCTGGCCTCAGCGCCCCCCTTATTGATTGCTATCTGGTTACAAAAGACGCTGGTCAGCGGCCTGGCCAGTGGCGGGAGCAAAGGATGATAACGAAACAGGACGCCACCGCCACGCTGTATGTGGCGGGCAATATTAATGTTGATGTAATGATGGGCACGCTCGACCGCTGGCCACAGCGGGGGACGGAGGTGGTGCTGCCGCACAGCGAGCTGCGCCCCGGCGGGTCTGCGGGGAACTGCGCTCTGGCGCTGGAGGCGATGCAGGTACGCCATCGCGCCATCGCCAGTCAGGGCGATGACGGGCTCAGTGCCTGGCTGGCTGGCCATTTCCCGCACAGCGCCGCGCACTGGACGCGCTATCCCTGCGAGACGTCGCTGACCGTCGGGGTCACCCACTCCGATCACGAGCGCTCCTTTCTGAGCAACCTTGGCCACATTGTGCGGCTGAGCGCACAGGATGTGCTGGCGCAGCTGCCGGCACGGGCCGAAACCGGCGACATCGTGTTGCTGTGCGGCACCTTTCTGTGTCTGCAGCTGTATGACGACTATCTGCCGTTATTACGCGAACTGCAGCAGCGGGGCTTTATCACCGCCGTGGATACCGGCTGGCCACCGCAGGACTGGAACGACGCCGTACGCGCACAAATCGCCTGCTGGCTGCCGCACTGCGACTGGCTGCTGCTGAATGAGGCAGAAACCCTTGGGCTGAGCACTGACGCTACCCTGCCGGAAGCGGCCCGACGGCTGGCGCAGCAGCTGAGCGGTCGCGGCGGCTGCGTGGTCAAACGCGGCGCCCGGGGCGCAGGCTGCTGGCACGCCAGCGGCACGCTGGAGCGGCCCGCACGCGCGGTCACGGTGGTTGATACCATCGGTGCCGGCGACAGCTTCAATGCCGGTTTTCTGACGGCATTACTGCATCAGCAGGATATCGCCACCGCGCTGCAATGGGGCATCGCCGTGGCTTCGCTGGTGATCAGCACCCAACCGCGTCGCTATCCCGACTGGCATCAACTGCAACTTACTGCACAGGAGTGTTAATTATGGCCAGTGTTGAACTTGTGAATGTGGCCAAACGCTACGCCAGACAGACGGTGCTGCATCCGCTTGACCTCACGATTGCCGACGGCAGTTTTACCGTGCTGGTTGGCCCCTCCGGCTGCGGTAAATCTACCCTGCTGCGCCTGCTGGCCGGGCTGGAGAGCCTCTCCGGTGGTGAAATACGGATGGATAACGTCGCGATTAGCGATCGCGATCCGGCCGATCGCGACATCGCTATGGTGTTTCAGAGCTATGCGCTTTACCCGCACCTGACGGTTGCAGAAAACCTGGCGTTTCATATGCAGGTGAAAAAAGTCAAACGTGACGAGCAGCAGAGCAAAATTGCCCGCATTGCCGGGATTCTGGGCATTGATACGCTGTTGCAGCGCTATCCGCGGGCGCTCTCCGGCGGGCAGCGGCAGCGGGTAGCCATGGGCCGGGCGATGGTGCGTAACCCGCAGGTCTTTCTGTTTGATGAACCGCTTTCCAACCTTGATGCGCAGCTGCGTATGGAGCTGCGCGCCGAGATCAAATCGCTGCACCAGCGCTTCGGCACAACGATGGTGTATGTGACGCACGATCAGGTGGAAGCCATGACGCTGGCCGACCAGATTGTCGTGATGAAAGAGGGGCGCATCGTCCAGCAGGGCGCGCCGCTGGCGATTTACGACCGTCCCGCTGACACCTTTGTGGCGCGTTTTATTGGCTCACCGCCTATGAATCTGCTGGCCGGCACGCTGGTCACGCGCGACGGTGTGCCGGGCGTGGCGTGTCAGGATTTATGGCAGCCGCTGCCGCCGCGCTGGCAGGCCATTGCCCGGCAGCGCGACGGTATGGCGGTCACCGCTGGCATCCGCCCGCACGACCTGACAGAAGCAGCCGGCGGCGCGCAGACCACGGTGAAGGTGGTGGAGATTACCGGTGAATCCACGCTGCTGCATCTTGACTGGAACGGACAGCCGCTGCATATGCAGTTTGCCGGACGTCATCCGGCGGGCAGAGGCGATCGCCTTACGCTGGGTTTCAGAAGCGAGAAGATTCATCTGTTTGACGCCACCTCAGGCCTGCGCCTGCCTGAAGCCTGAATGCGGCCCCCGGCTGCGGGGGCCAATGCGGATCGCTTACCCTTCAGCTACGACAGGCTGGAAGCTGCGGCGGTTCAGGCCGGTAAGCAGCACCAGCAACGCCATCAGCAGCAGCTCGACACTCAGCGTGCCAGTAATGGCCGCCAGATACGAGCCGTGCAGGCTAATCTGGCTAAACACGCCACCCAGCAGCATCGGCCCCAGTCCCAGCGCCGACTGCTGCACCGTGGAGAGCACCGCGCTACCTGCGCCGGCCTGGTGATGCGGCACGTCACTCATGCCAATGCGATAAAAGCTGCTGACGATAAAGGACTGACCAAAGCCAATCAGCGCCGTCGCCGGCACCAGCGTCGCAATGCCTGCCGCTGGCCAGGCAAAGTGAAAGGTGGCGATCAGCGCCAGCAGACCGCTCATCTGAATGCCACAGCCGGTAAGCAACATGGCGCGTTTGCCGAACCGCTCCACCATCCGCGTTGAACGCATTGCGCCGATGAAATAAGCGCTTCCCAGCGCGATAAACGCATTCCCCGACTGAAACGCACTCATGCCAAGTCCCGCCTGCAGCGTTAACGCTACGGCGAACATAAAACCGCTCCAGCAGGAGAAAAACAGCACCGCCAGCGTCAGGCCAAAACGCACGCCGGGTAAACGCAGCAGCGAGGGAGGCAGCAGCGGCGATCCGCCGCGCGCTTCCAGCCGCAGGGCGGCACGGCGTAATCCCAGCAGCAGCAGCGGAAACAGCATCAGCAGCAGCAGACACGGCCACGACCAGTGCAGCACCGGGCCGAGCGCCAGCGCCAGCATCAGGCAACCAATCGCCCCTGCCAGCAGCAGCGTGCCGTAAATATCCAGCGGCACGCGCCGCGCATGACGCGTTTCCGGCACCACGCGGCGGGCGGCCAGCAGAACGTACAGGCAAATAGGCAAATTGATTAAAAACACGCTGCGCCAGCCATAGCCGCCAATGTCGGCATTAATCAGAAACCCCCCCAGCACCTGGCCGATGATAAACGCCAGTCCGCCGATGCCGCCGTACAGACCGATAGCACGTGCATGCGCCCTGCCCTGAAGCGTAACGTGCAGCGTGGCCAGAATCTGCGGCACCATCCAGGCCGCACCCAGCCCCTGTAACAGACGGGCGGCTATCAGCATATTAACGCTGGTGGACAGGCCGCACAGCAGGGATGCAACCGCAAAAATCCCGACGCCTGCCAGAAATACCCGGCGACGTCCGATGTTATCCCCCAGCCGTCCCCCCATTGCCAGGCAGATGGCAAAAGCAATGCCGTAAACCGCCACGATCAGCGCCAGTTCAACCGGCGTGGCGTGCAGCGAGTGCGCCATCGCGTCTAACGCGACGTTAACGATCGAGAAATCAATCATGGGCAGCAGTTGCCCGGCCAGCAGGACCAGTAATCCTGCACGTGATAATGACGATGTCTGCATGGTTAATCCTTGTTTTTAGCTTCACTGCGACATAGCATCACCTGAGTTTTAACCGGGTACCAGTGCTTGTTTATCATGGTATAAATACTACCTGTCTTGTACGGAGACTGGCTTATGTCTGTAGCAACACCCCCTGCCTCTGCTGAACAAAATAACCGGAAACGGCTGGGTGCCTTTCTGCGTACCCGCCGTGAAAACCTCGATCCAAACCGGCTGGGGCTGCCGCGCATGCGCCATCGGCGGACGCCAGGCCTGCGGCGTGAAGAGGTGGCGCAACTGGCCGATGTCGGCGTCACCTGGTACACCTGGCTTGAACAGGGACGTGATATCAACGCCTCACCCAAAACCCTGACCGCCATTGCCGCTGCGCTGCAGTGCAATGACGTGGAGACGCAGCACCTGTTTTATCTGGCCGGTCATGTTCTGCCCTCCACGCGTGTCGCGGCGGCCTGCTGCAAAATTGCTGAGCACAATCAGCGCATGCTCGATGCGATTCAGTTACCGGCGATCATTGAGACGCCGCGCTTCGATATCATTGGTTACAACGCCGCCTGGTGTGCGCTGATCGGAGTTGATCTGGCGACGATCGCGCCGGAAGATCGCAACTGCATCTGGCTGGCGTTCAATCATCCGCAGTGGCGCAGCGTCATGCGTGACTGGGATGAAGTTATGCCGCAAATGGTCGCCATGTTCCGCGGACAGATGGGTGAGCATCTTGGCGATCCGCACTGGGAAAATTACCTCGCGCGGTTGCTGAACAGCTCGGATGAATTTGCGCAAACCTGGCAGCGCTACGAACTGGGTAAAGTGGAAAACCGCGTTAAGCGTTTCTATCGCGAAGAGGTGGGCGAGATCACCCTGCGTCAGAACAACTGGTGGTCCGCTTCGCGTCATGGCGATCGCCTGCTGGTCTATGTTCCGGATGACAGCCACAGTGCTGCCGGCCTGCAACACCTGATGTCACGTTAAAAAACCGGTGCGCTCGCCGGCCTGGGCGATCGCACCTTTTTTACCACGCTTAATACAGCGAATAACCGGGATTCGCTTTGCACGAATATCTTCTCTGCACCACCCCATACCGCATTATCCTGACTATGCTTAGATAAATAACTAATGCAGGAGAAGGCATGAAAATACTCTATTTCGTTTCGCTTATTGCCTCCGCCGGATATTTACTGGCGTTCTTACCAAAATTGCGCACCCGACGTGAGCCCGTGGCCTACTGGGGCTGCTGGGCTTATTTAATTCTTAATGCCGTTTACTGGGCGGTATTTGCGCTGCGCTACTATTTTATGCGCTGATATAGTCTTCAGGGGGAGAAAACATGTCTGAAAATAACCGTGATACCATGCCCTATCTGCTTTATTTTGCCCGCCAGCGTTTGCTGGTTGAAAATATCGATGGCCATATTGTCGATATTGGCGGTGCGGAAGTCGTGGGTGATCGTTTCCGCTGGCAGCTGGATGGTAAAGATGCCCGCGGTGAAACCGCGCAGGAAGTGGATGAGCTACTGGCCGAGGTGGAAAAGCATCTGAGTTTTCTGTTTGTGGACGGGCAGTTCACCAGCCTGCCAGATGTCAGTGATGATTATGGTGACCGGCTGGATAATGCGCCATCGCGCCAGATTGCGCTGCCGGAGCTTAATGACCGCGACGAAGACATTGTGCGCTGAGTCAGTCAGCAGGCTGCCCGCAGGCAGCCTGCCGCGTATCACCCGGCCGTAGTCGTGCTGGCCATGCCCGGTACCAGAATCACTTTACGACAATCCTCTTTACGCTTTTCGAAGATCTCATAGCCGCGCGCCGCCTCTTCCAGCGGCATATGGTGCGTGACAATCTCTTCCGGGGTGAGCAGCCCCTGTTCAATCAGCGACAGCAGACGCGGCAGATACGCCTGCACGTGCGTCTGGCCCATTTTAAACGTCAGACCCTTATCAAAGGCGTCACCAAACATAAAGCCGTGAATGAAACCGGCATAGACACCCGGCACGCTGACGACGCCGCCACGCCGCACGGCAGCGATACATTGACGCAACGCTTTGCCGCTGCTGCCTTCCAGCTTCAGGTTGCTTAATACGGTTTCCGTCAGGCTGCCCTTGGCTTCAAAGCCGATCGCATCAATGACCGCATCCACACCGCGATGGTTTTTGGTGTGGTCAATGATCCACGCGGCCGGATCGTCAATCTCATCGAAATTAATGGGGGTGACGCCGTAACGCTGGCGGGCGAACTCCAGGCGGTAATTGTTGTGGTCGATCATGAAAATCTCTTCAGCCCCGACCAGCCGCGCGCAGGCGGCGCTGAGTAACCCGACCGGCCCGGCACCAAAGATGGCTACGCTGGATCCTTTGTCCAGCCCGGCATTCTGCACTGCCTGCCAGGCAGTGGGCAGAATATCGGACAGGAATAATACTTTGTCATCCGGCAGTGCGAGCGGCACTTTAAACGGACCGACGTTGGCCTTTGGCACGCGCACATATTCCGCCTGGCCGCCCGGCACGCCGCCATAAAGTTTGCTGTAGCCAAACAGCGCAGCGGGTGGAGTAATGTTTTTCTTATTTAATATGGCGCCGCGACCACTGTTGGTATTTTCACAGGCGGCATACTGGTGCAGATGACAGAAGAAACAGTCGCCGCAGGCAATAACAAAAGGCACGACTACGCGATCGCCAATTTTCACACTGGTGACTTCGCTGCCTGCCTCAACCACCTCACCCATGAATTCATGACCAAATATGTCACCGTGATCGGTGCCGGGAATTTTGCCGCGGTAAAGGTGCAGATCCGAACCACAAATCGCGGTTGCCGTAACGCGCAGAATAATATCGTCCGGCTGTTCTAATATCGGGTCCGGCACCGTTTCCACACGTACACGATGGGGGCCATGGTAAGTCAGTGCTTTCATAGTCGCGTCCTCATTTATCAACACAGCACGCCTGAAACCGGTTTTCGGGCGAATCCGTTAAGCCTGGTGTTAATCATTAATTAGGCAAGCGAGTCGGTAGCCGCGCTGCGCCTGGATCGCGGGCCTGCGCGACCGCACAAAAAGCCACACGACTAACGAAAACGGTTAAAAAAAACACTGGATATAAAAACAGTAAACTGTATACTTATCCAGCAGCCTGTTGACTGAACGACGTTTGTGAGAGGTGATACGAATGATGATCGCAACCGAGAGTTTGTCTGCTCTGAATGCCAGCCTGCTGATGAGCAGCCGTGAAATTGCCAGACTCACTGGCATCACGCATGGCGAAGTGAAGCGCCTGATTAAAAGCCTGGAAACCGCTCAGCGCCTTTCCCAGCCGGTCACGGTGAATCTTTACGAGCATGAAGGCGAGCAGCGTCAGGAGTTTCAGCTCAATAAACGCGATTCCCTGCTGGCTGTGGCTCGCCTGTCGCCCGGTTTTACCGCCGAGCTGCTGGACCGCTGGCAGGAACGGGAGAAGTTCACGCAGCTGCCCGATTTCACTAACCCGGCAGAGGCGGCACGCGCGTGGGCCGAGCAGTTTGAGCAGCGCCGCGCCGCTGAACAGCAACTGGCCGTCTCAGCGCCCAAAGCGGAATTTTTTGACCGCTTTGTGGACGTGCATGAGCCCCTGGGTTTCCGCCAGCTGTGCAAAATGCTTAAGGTGAAAGAGACCGACTTCCGTCAGTTTTTGCTGGAGCGTAACATCATGTACCGCGATAAAGGCGTACTGGCCCCGCAGCAGCATCACCTGAAAGCGGGTTATTTTGCCCTGCGCTGCGGCGTGGGTGAGAATCAGCATGCGTTTTCCCAGGCGCGTTTCACGGCAAAAGGGGTGAAGTGGGTTGCCAGTCTGTGGGCCGGTCACCTCGCCTCGCGCCCGGATGGCGTTGCCGCATAACCGCGGCCGCCGCCCTCACCGCCATGGTGACGGCGGCTAAGGCTGCGGGCTGCCCGCGCTTCCCGGTTAAGCGGCTGTTGCGACCGCTGACCGGGATTAAGCTTCGCGCTTCACTCACCGACACCTTCATTTATCTCTTCGTTTCTCCCCTCCTGCTTCCTCCTAGCCTGCCAGAATCGTTCCAGCGATTACTGCTGTGCGTTGCGCCGGAAAAATGCGCAGCGCGCCGGGATTTTGTGTAAATCGCTGTCAGTACGGGTGAAAGTCGCTTCGCTCGCTGGCGGACTCTCCTTACGGCGTCTACGGTTAATCAAAAAGCACAATAATTTCATTAACCATGGATAGCCGCTATGACCGCCCATGTCGACATTACAGCAAATCAGCAGAGTGAACTTCTTCAGCTGCATCATGATCTGCAGAATCATCTGGAGCTGCTGCTCCCGGCTGGACAGCAGACGGATTGCGTCCGGGCGGCAATGCGTGCCGGCACGCTGGCACCCGGCAAACGGATTCGCCCTCTGCTGCTGATGCTTGCCGCGCGCGATATGGGCTGTGATATACAGCAGCGCGGCGTAATCGACATGGCGTGCGCCGTTGAAATGGTCCATGCCGCTTCGCTTATCCTTGACGATATGCCCTCGATGGATAATGCCCTGATGCGGCGCGGACGCCCGACCGTGCACCGGGAGTTTGGAGAAAATGTTGCCATTCTGGCTGCGGTCGCACTGCTGAGCCGCGCATTTGAAGTGATCGCCATCGCACCGGATTTGCCTGCCGGACAGAAATCGGAAGCCATTGCACAGCTCTCTTCTGCCGTAGGCCTGCAGGGCCTGGTACAGGGACAATTTCAGGATCTGCATGAAGGCGCGCAAAGTCGCAGCCCGGAAGCAGTGGCCCTGACGAATGAACTGAAAACCAGCGTGCTGTTCCGCGCCACATTGCAGATGGCGGCCATCGCTGCCGACGCCCCGCCGCTGGTCCGGCAGAAGCTCAGCTACTTTGCGCAGGATCTGGGACAAGCCTTTCAGCTGCTGGACGATCTTGCCGATGGCTGCAAGCACACCGGTAAAGATGTCCATAAAGATCAGGGCAAATCCACGCTGGTGCAGATGCTGGGCGCAGAAGGCGCCGTACGCCGTCTGCGTGACCATTTGCGCAGCGCGGATGAACATCTGGCCGGTGCCTGTCATCAGGGCATCGCTACCCGTCAATATATGCACGCCCTGTTTAATCAACAGCTGGCGATGTTCAGCTGACCGCGTCTATGGGGCATTTTGCCGTGGTAGCGCCGCCGCTCTACAGCCACTTTCATGCATTGCAGGCGCTGGCACAAACCTTACTGGCGCGCGGACACCGTATCACCTTTATTCAGCAGGCGGACGCCCGTACCCTGCTGAGCGACGAACGCATCAGCTTTGTCGCGGTAGGAGAACAGACGCACCCTGTGGGTTCGCTGTCGGCCGGATTACAGCGGCTGGCAGCGCCAGGCGGTCTGTCACTGTTTCGTGTGATACGCGATCTGGCCGCCGCGACTGACATGCTCTGCCGGGAGTTGCCTGCCGTATTGAAAAACCTGAATATTGATGGCGTGATTGCCGATCAGATGGAAGCCGCCGGCGGTTTGGTGGCCGAAGCGCTGGGGTTACCCTTCGTCTCCGTCGCCTGTGCGCTGCCGGTCAATCGCGAACCCGGCATCCCGCTGGCGGTGATGGCGTTCCGCTATAGTGAAGATGCAAAGGCGCTGAAGCGCTTTCGCGCCAGCAGCGATATGTACGATCGCATTATGCGGCATCACGGTAACGTGATTGCCCGCCATGCCCGCGCATTTGGCCTGCCGGAGCGTCACGGGCTGCATCAGTGCCTCTCGCCGCTGGCGCAGATCAGCCAGCTGGTGCCGGCGTTTGACTTTCCCCGGCAGCAGCTGCCCGCCTGCTTCCATGCTGTCGGTCAGCTGCGCGTCGACAGTGCGCCCGGTATGCTGCCTGCGCCATGGCCGACGCTGCGCCAGCCAGTGGTCTATGCTTCGCTTGGCACGCTGCAGGGCCGTCGGTTCCGCCTGTTTATGCGGCTGGCGCGTGCCTGCCGCAATCAGCGTCTCTCCCTGGTTATCGCCCACTGCGGCGGCCTGAATGCGCGGCAGGTGCATCAGCTTGAGCTGGCAGGCGCGGCGTGGGTCACCGATTTTGTCGATCAGCGGGCAGCGCTGCAGCATGCGCAGGTGTTTGTTACCCATGCCGGCCTCAACAGTGCGCTGGAAGCGCTGGAGTGCGGCACGCCGATGCTGGCACTGCCTATCGCTTTTGACCAGCCCGGCGTGGCGGCGCGTATTGAGTGGCACGGCATTGGCCGGCGCGCATCGCGCTTCAGTCGCGTGGCGGTACTGGAAAAATACCTGCAGCAGTTGCTGACCGACCCGCATTACCGGCTGCGAATGTCGGCGATGCAGGCTCAGCTGAAGCGTGCGGGTGGTTGTGCCCGGGCGGCGGATATCGTTGAGCAGGCGCTGTGCAGGCAGCAGATCGTCCTGGCGGAGGCAACATGATGCAGACCCGCTACGATCTGATTCTGGTGGGCGCCGGGCTGGCAAATGGCCTGATCGCTCTGCGGCTGCGTCAACTGCACCCCGGGCTGCGTGTATTATTACTGGAAAGCCAGTCTGCGCCCGCCGGCAATCACACCTGGTCTTTTCATCGGGACGATCTCAGCGCGGAACAGTTTCACTGGCTGACGCCCTGCCTTTCGGCACGCTGGTCTGGCTACGAAGTCCGCTTTCCGCATTTGCAGCGTACCCTGCCCGGCGAATACTGCTCAATCGCCTCGGCTGACTTCGCCCGGCATCTGACGGCGGTTTGCGGTGACGATCTGCGTACCGCAAGCGCGGTCAGCCAGGTTTCCCCCACCCACGTGACGCTTGCCTGCGGCACGCAACTGACTGCGCGCGCCGTGATTGATGGTCGCGGCCTGCAAGCGACGCCGCATCTGCAGCTGGGCTATCAGGCTTTTGTCGGTCAGGAGCTGCAGCTGACGCAGCCGCATGGTTTACAGCAGCCCATTTTGATGGATGCCACCGTTGATCAGCAGGGCGGTTACCGCTTTGTCTATACGCTCCCGCTCAGTGCCGACCGGCTGCTGATTGAAGACACGCACTATATCAACCAGCCGGCGCTGGATGCGGCGCAGGCGCGGCGCAATATCAAGGCGTATGCGCAGCAGCAGGGCTGGCCCATTGCGCATGTGCTGCGTGAAGAGCGTGGATCGCTGCCGATCACCCTGAGCGGCGATATCGATCGCTTCTGGCAGCAGCAGCGCGGCCAGCCGTGCAGCGGCCTGCGGGCCGGATTATTTCACGCTACTACCGGCTATTCGCTGCCAGCGGCGATGGCGCTGGCAGAGATGATCGCCCGTCAGCTGCCGGCCGATGCCGCACAGCTCAGTCAGCATATTGAGCACTTTGCCCGCCAGCACTGGCGCGCACAGCGCTTTTTCCGCCAGCTGAACCGTATGCTGTTCCTCGCCGGCCAACCTGAGCAGCGCTGGCGCGTGATGCAGCGCTTCTACCGGCTGAATGCCGGGCTGATCAGCCGGTTTTATGCCGGACAACTTCAGCTACGCGATAAAGCACGCATCCTGTGCGGTAAACCGCCGGTGCCGGTTGGCGAAGCGGTTCGCGCACTGTTGCAGACCTCTCCATTACCAGGGAAGAAATAATGAAACGTACCTATGTGATTGGCGCAGGCTTTGGTGGCCTGGCGCTGGCGATTCGCCTGCAGGCGGCAGGTATTCCTACCACCCTGCTGGAGCAGCGCGATAAGCCCGGCGGCCGCGCCTATGTCTGGCAGGACCAGGGATTTACCTTTGATGGTGGGCCAACGGTGATTACCGATCCGAGCGCTATCGAAGAGCTGTTCACGCTGGCGGGTAAAAAACTGAGCGATTACGTTGAGCTGATGTCAGTCACGCCCTTTTACCGGCTGTGCTGGGAAGACGGCAGGCAGCTGGATTATGACAATAATCAGGCGCAGCTGGAGCAGCAGATTGCCAAATTTAACCCGCAGGATGTGGAAGGCTACCGGCAGTTTCTCGCCTATTCGCAGGACGTGTTCAAAGAGGGATACCTGAAGCTGGGCACCGTGCCGTTTCTGAACTTCCGCGACATGCTGCGCGCCGGCCCGCAGTTGGGGCGTCTGCAGGCGTGGCGCAGCGTCTACAGCATGGTGGCGAAATTTATTCAGGACGACCATTTACGCCAGGCCTTCTCTTTTCACTCTCTGCTGGTTGGCGGTAATCCTTTTGCAACGTCTTCGATCTATACCTTAATTCATGCGCTGGAACGCGAATGGGGCGTATGGTTCCCGCGCGGCGGGACCGGCGCGCTGGTGGAAGGCATGGCGCAGCTGTTCCGCGATCTCGGTGGCGAGCTGCTGCTTAACGCCGAAGTAGGTCAGCTGGAGACGCAGGGTGACCGTATCAGCGGGGTGCAGCTGAAAGATGGCCGCCGCTTTGACGCTGCAGCAGTGGCCTCAAATGCCGATGTGGTGCATACCTACGATTGCCTGCTCAGTCAGCATCCGGTGGCCCGCAAGCGTGCCGCCACGCTGAAGCGTAAGCGGATGAGCAACTCGCTGTTTGTGCTCTATTTCGGTCTGAATCAGCCGCATACGCAGCTGGCGCACCACACCGTGTGCTTTGGGCCACGTTATCGTGAATTGATCCATGAGATTTTTAACAGCGATCGGTTGTCCGACGATTTTTCGCTGTATCTGCACGCGCCGTGCAGCAGCGATCCGTCGCTGGCACCGGCGGGCTGTGGCAGCTTTTATGTGCTGGCGCCGGTGCCGCATCTGGGTACGGCGGACATTGACTGGCACCAGGAAGGACCACGTTTACGCGATCGGATTTTCGCTTATCTGGAGGAGCATTATATGCCGGGACTGCGCCAGCAATTAGTCACACACAGAATGTTTACGCCCTATGATTTCCGCGACACCCTGCACGCCCATCAGGGTTCGGCGTTTTCCCTTGAGCCGATTCTGACACAGAGCGCCTGGTTCCGGCCGCATAACCGCGATGCCACCCTCTCAAACCTGTATCTGGTGGGTGCCGGCACCCATCCGGGCGCGGGTGTCCCCGGTGTGATTGGCTCGGCGAAAGCCACCGCGCAGCTGATGCAGGAGGATCTTGCCGGATGAATCAGCAGCCGCTTATCGAACAGGTCACGCAGACCATGGCGCTGGGGTCGAAAAGTTTCGCCACGGCGGCGAAACTGTTTGACCCGCCGACGCGTCGCAGCACGCTGATGCTTTATGCCTGGTGCCGTCACTGCGATGACGTGATTGACGGGCAGACGCTGGGCGAAGGCGGCACGCAGCATCACATCGACGACGCGCAGGCGCGCATGTTGCATTTGCAGATTGAAACCCGCCGCGCCTACAGCGGCGCGCATATGGATGAACCGGCGTTTCGCGCCTTCCAGGAAGTGGCGCTGATCCATGAACTGCCGCAGCAGCTGGCGTTTGATCACCTGGAAGGGTTCGCTATGGATGCGCGGGAAGAACACTACGCCAGCTTTGATGACACGCTGCGCTATTGCTATCACGTTGCCGGGGTGGTCGGACTGATGATGGCGCGCGTCATGGGCGTTCGCGACGAAGCGGTGCTCGATCACGCCTGCGATTTGGGGCTGGCGTTTCAGCTGACCAATATCGCACGCGATATCGTGGAAGATGCCGCTAACGGCCGCTGTTACCTGCCACAAAGCTGGCTGGATGAAGCCGGACTGACCGCCGCGCAGCTGACGGACCCGCAGCATCGCGCGGCGCTGGCTACCCTGGCCGCGCGGCTGATTCGGGAAGCAGAGCCCTACTATGCCTCTGCCTGCAGTGGTCTGCCGGGCCTGCCGCTGCGTTCAGCGTGGGCGATTGCCACGGCGCGTGGCGTCTATCGCGAAATTGGCGTTAAAGTGCAGCATGCGGGTGCGCAGGCGTGGGATACCCGCCAGCGCACCAGCAAGAGCGAAAAACTGGCACTGCTGGTGCGGGGGGCCGGGATGGCAATCACTTCGCGCGTGGCGCGTCCGCAGGCGCGTCCGGCTGGTCTGTGGCAGCGCCCGCGTTAGCCTTTCGTCCATGCCGCGCACGCAGCGTTGCCTGCAGTTTGTGCAGCGGCGGGGCATAAAGAAAACCAAAAGAGACGCAGCCTTCGCGCCCGCGTACGGCGTGATGCAGCCGGTGCGCCATATAAAGTCGCTTCAGATAGCCTTTACGCGGAATATAGCGGAACGGCCAGCGCTGGTGCACCAGCCCATCGTGCACCATAAAATAGAGCGCACCGTAGGTGGTCATGCCTGCGCCAATCCATTGCAGCGGCCACAGGCCATGAACACCAAAGTAGATCAGTCCTATCGACAGCAGCGCAAACACCACGGCATAGAGATCGTTGAGTTCAAAGGTGCCTTTGTGCGGTTCGTGATGGGAGAGATGCCAGCCCCATCCCCAGCCATGCATGATGTACTTGTGTGACAGCGCCGCGGTGACTTCCATCAGTACCACGGTCGCCAGCAGAATAAGCGTATTCCATAACCAGAGCATTGTTCGTCCATTTGCCATCAGATGAACATTAAAGGTGGACGCGGATAGCCGAAGGCGCAAGTCGCCAGACGGCTTTTCATCGCGCAGCCGTAAAACACCTGCTTTTGCCCTTCACCCGTCCCTGGCCGGTATCCAGCAATGCAGCACATCTCATCGCGGCGGAGGGGTGGCGGGCAGATAGGGTTGCAGCGCGCTGCGGGTTAAGGCGTCCTGTTCTGCCGCCGCCAGCACCGCCGCCAGTAGTCCGGGAAAACGCGCGTTCAGGTCGTCACTGCGTAGCGACAGCAGGTTTTCGCGGCCGGAAGGCTTCTGCCAGATCACCCCGCTGTCGCGCAGCACGCGCCAGTGATGGGTTAAGGTTGATTTCGACACGCCCGGCACCAGAGAGCCGCAGGTGTGTTCGCCGCCGCCGGCCAGTACAACGATAACCGCCATGCGCAGCGGATTGCCCAGCGCCGTCAGCACGTTTTCCAGCCGGATAGCGTCGCGCGATGGATGATTTTCCAGCATGTGTCCCCTTTATCACGCAGAAAATCCGGATTATCCGCGAGCCATTAGTCAATGTATAGCAGCAAACCGGCGCGATCAGTGCTGTCCGCTCCGGGCCTGCCCGCTCAGCTGTGCGTTAGCCAGCGTGCGCGCCAGTATCGAAGAATAGAGCGGCTTGCCGCCGAAGAACTGCGCCGCCAGCGTCGCCCCGAGGCAGGTAATGATCATGGGCAGTATCAGCTGATAATTATTGGTCATCTCCAGCACCAGTACGATCCCGGTCAGCGGTGCGCGCACCGAGGCCGCAAACAGTGCCCCCATGCCCGCCACGGCAAAGGTCGCCGCCTCCAGCTGATAATCGGGAAACCAGTGCATACAAAGCTGGCCAAAACAGGTCCCCAGCAGCGTGCCCAGCGTCAGCATCGGGGCAAAAATGCCACCGGGTGCACCCGAGGAGAAACAGCAAATGGTCACCAGCGTGCGCAGCGCAAACAAGCCAAATAGGGCCAGCGCGCTGTAGTGACCGAGAGAGAAATCCGGGATCAGCGTAATGCCGCCGCTGACCGCCTGCGGCAGTGCCAGGCCCAGCACGCCGCAGAGCCCTGCCAGCACACTGCCCCACAGCACCCATGCGCGCGTGCGGCCCTGATGAAGCTGCTGGAAACGATCCTGAGCAATAAAAATCAGCCGGTTGAAGGCCACACCGCAGCCGCCAAACAGAATGCCCAGCAGCAAATACAGCCAAAGCGTATTCGTGGGCGCATCGCGCAACTGGCCGATGTTGATAATCGCTTCGTTACCGTTACAGATCCGGAACACAATACTGGCGGCAATCACCCCCACAAATACCGCTTTAATCGAGATCAGGCTGTAGCGAAACTGGGGCCGCATCTCTTCAATAATAAACAGAATGCCGGCCAGCGGGGCGTTGAACGCCGCTGACAGCCCCGCAGCTGCGCCCGTGGCCAGCAGCGTATGCCGGGATTCAGAATCGCGCACGCGAAACAGATCCAGGCACAGGCCGCCGATATTGCCGCCAATCTGTACCGTGGGGCCTTCACGCCCGAGAACCATGCCGGAACCCAGCGCGCCCATGCCGCCGATAAACTTCACCGGCAGCACGCGCCACCAGCGCACCGGGCGCAGTTCTTCCAGCGCCCCTTCAATCTCCGGTATGCCGGAGCCGCCGGCTTCCGGCGCAAAACGACGCACCAGAAAATAACCACAGCCCCCCAGCAGCGCTGAGGTAAAAAACGCCGCCGCGATGGTCAGCAACAGGTGATCGCTAAAGCGGGCAATGCCGTCCAGACGCAGCTGCAGAACGGCTTTAACGGCGCGGTCGAAGGCCACGCCAACCCATCCCGTGAGTATCCCCACCAGCGCCGCCAGCAGCAGCAGCGCGACCGGCGTTTTATCGCGCCGCAGTAATTTCTGCAGCAGCATGAATCGTCCTGCGCGCATCGGCGCTCTGGCTTCGGCATGGTTCTCAGACACGGGTATCGTTTTCCTCCAGAAAGAGCATTACGGCGCGGTGCGCGCCCTGCGGACAGATGCTGAAAGCATAACCAAAACGCGGGCGCAGGTAACCCAATCATTCGCAACAGGATTTTACGCTTCTCTTTCCGATCAGGTGGCGCACTGTCAGGCTTTCACTGAAAGCTCACAAAATTTTGCGCGGGCAATTGACGTGCCGGAGGCAAATCACCATTATCCTGGCCTGAATGAATTGCTAACGCCGGAGCGGAAAGGTGTCGGAACTCAGTAACGCATTGCTGCAGGAGATTGTCGAAGAAGTGCGCCCGTTAACGCGTGAGGGCCGCGTGGCGGATTATATTCCGGCGCTGGCGGGTGTTGATCCTCACCAGCTGGGCATTGCCATTCATACGCCTGACGGCCGCTGTTTCCAGGCAGGGGATGCCACAACGCGCTTTTCCATCCAGTCGATCTCGAAAGTGCTGTCGCTGACCGTGGCGCTCACGCTGTATGAAGACGCCGAGATCTGGCAGCGGGTAGGGAAAGAGCCTTCCGGCCAGCCGTTTAACTCGCTGGTGCAGCTGGAGCTGGAGCAGGGCAAACCGCGTAATCCCTTTATCAATGCCGGTGCGCTGGTGATGTGCGATTTGCTGGAGAGCCGCCTCACCGCGCCGCGCCAGCGTATGCTGGAGTTTGTGCGCCGCCTCGCGCAGCAGCCGGATATCCATTATGACCGGGTTGTGGCGCGCTCAGAGTATGAACACTCCGCGCGTAACGCCGCCATTGCCTGGCTGATGAAATCCTTTGGCAACTTTCATAACGATGTCAGCAAAGTGATGGAAACCTACTTCCATTACTGCGCACTCTCCATGAACTGTTGCGAACTGGCGCGTGCCTTCCTGTATCTTGCCAGTCATGGCTGCAGCCCGCACGATGGGGGGACGGTGATTACGCCGCGTCAGGCGCGTCAGGTGAATGCGCTGATGATGACGAGCGGCATGTATGATGGCGCCGGCGAGTTTGCCTGGCGCGTCGGTATGCCCGCTAAATCCGGCGTCGGCGGGGGCATCGTTGCTTTTATACCTGGCGAGATGAGTATCGCCGTATGGTCACCCGCGCTGGATCACGCCGGCAACTCGCTGGCGGGTACCGCGCTGCTGGAGAAGCTCACCGAGCGGCTGGGCCGGTCGATCTTTTAAGCGTTATCGGGCGTCATGCATACCGGCAGCCTATGTTGCCTTATTGTGTGCATGAGGTTGCCATGAGGTTAATCGCTGTCCGTCAGCGCGTGACACTTTTCAAAAGGTGCGAATTTTTGCGGCATTCTGTTGAGTTTCTTTAACGCCTGGCCGGCAATCGCGTTACACTTCGGCCCTGTTTTTTGATCGCTACGTACCCGTAATGACGTTTACCCCTGCCTTTCGCCAGCGCCTGACTGCCTGCGTCGCCATTGTGGCGGTGCTGCTGCTGTTTGTTGCGCCGATGGTATCTAAAACGTTACTGGAACGGCAGCAGCACGCCGCTGCGCCGTCAGCACACAGCGCCATGATGATGGCGATGCCGGAACAGCACCACGCCATGATGATGGCAGATGAAATGCCGGGTATGGCGCACCATCAGATGACACAGGGAGAATTTGCCTGCGGCTACTGTGATCTGCTGGTACACGTTCCCCTGCTGCTGTGGGTATTTGTGCCGTTTATCTGGCTGATACTGGTGATCTCCCGCGCCCCGCCGCTGCGCGTCCGGGTGACGCCGGTGATACGTCGCTTCAGTGGCCTTCATCGCCCGCGCGCCCCGCCCTGCACCTCTTCTGCTGATTGCTGTTAATCCGGTACAGCCGGGCGGATGTCCGCCGTGCTGTGCCCTGGCATTCTCTAACCGGAAGGAAGACGGCTTTGTCTGCTGTTCACTCTGCAGCGCCGCGCGGCGCGGTGCTTAATTTAGTCCGCCGCTTACATTTTTATATTGGTCTGTTTGTTGCACCCTTTATTTTTGTGGCTGCCCTCAGCGGCACGCTTTATGTCCTGACGCCACAGCTGGAAAACCTGATTTACGCCGATGCCCTCACCGCTCAGCCGACCGGCGAAGCGCAGCCGCTGTCCGCGCAGATCCGCGCGGCACGCGAACGGGCTGGCGAACGTCAGCACATCTACGCGGTACGGCCCGCGCCGGGCGCAACGGATACCACCCGCGTGCAGTTTGCGGATCCGTCGCTGGGTCCGTCACAGTCGCGCGCGGTGTTTGTTGATCCTTACAGCCTGAAAATCAAAGGCGATATGACGGTGTACGGCACCAGCGGCATCCTGCCCCTGCGTACCACGCTTGACCTGCTGCACAGCAGCCTGCTGCTGGGCGATGTCGGGCGCAATTACAGTGAACTGGCCGCCAGTTGGCTGTGGGTGGCGGCGCTGGGCGGCGTGGTGCTGTGGCTGGCCACCCGTCCAAAGCGTCGTCTGAAGGTGGCCCGTCGCGGCTTTGCGTTCAGCCGGCACTGGCATATCACCCTCGGCCTGACGCTGCTACTGGGCCTGCTGTTTTTCTCGGTCACCGGGCTGACCTGGTCACAGTGGGCAGGCGGCAACATTGATAAAATGCGCACCGCACTGCACTGGATGACACCGCAGGTCAATACGCAGCTTAACGGCGAAGCGCCGGCTGAACCGGCCGATCCGCACGCGGAACATCGCGGCATGTCGGCACAGGCGATGGCGGGAATGTCCATGGCCGATATGCGTAAACCGGCCACGCAACCGGCGAAACCGCTGCCGGCTAATGCCGCTGATGCGGACTGGGATCGCGTGCTGCAGGCCGCGCGCGCCGATGGCATTGACGCCGCGAAGCTGGAATTGCGTCAGCCGTCCCGTGCCGGCCGGGCGTGGACCGTGAGCGAGATCGACCGCCGCTGGCCCACCCAGGTGGATGCCGTCTCGGTCAATCCGCAGAGCTTCGCCATCGTGGATCATGTCTATTTTGACCGCTTCCCGCTGGTGGCAAAACTGACGCGCTGGGGTGTGGACGCGCATATGGGCGTGTTGTTTGGCCTTGCTAATCAGCTGCTCCTTGCCGGCTTTGGCCTGGGATTATGCAGCATGATTGTGCTGGGCTACCGTATGTGGTGGCTGCGTCGTCCGCAGATCGCAGAAGCCAGCCCGCTGCAGACCCTGACCGCCAGCTGGCTGGCGCTTCCGCTGCTGGCAAAAGCCCTGTGTCTGCTGGTTGCGGTGGCGCTGGGTTATGCCCTGCCGGTCATGGGCGTCAGCCTGCTGGCATTTATGCTGGTGGATATGCTGCGCTGGCGTAAACAGCAGCGGGCACCCATGAGCGAGGCCGATATCCTGGCGGCGCAGCAGTCGCCACTGGGGATTATCCGGGCGCGCTTTACGGTAAAACGCAAAGAGATGCGTTACTTCCTGCGGGGTCTGCTGGTGCTGGCGCTGGTGGTAGGCAGCGTAATGAGCAATGCGATTATTGGTGGGGTAATTGACCAGTATGGCATTCCGTTCAGCCACTGGTCGCTGACGATGTATCTGACGCAGGGCTTTATGATTGCCCTCTACACGCTGGTATTTACCGGACTGCTGTCGATTCCGCTATGGTATTTCTTCCTCGGCGAAAAGGATGATTCGCAGGGATAAGACGTCAAAACGGCGGCCCGCCCGGGCCGCCGCTGTCACACACTCAGAAATCCGCTTTCAGTACCACACGGTAATTGGCTTTACCGGCACGCACATGATCCAGCGCATCGTTGATTTTTGACATCGGGAACTCTTCAACCTGCGGGGCTACATCGGCACGCGAAGCCAGTTTCATCAGCGTACGCAGCTGACCTGGTGAGCCGGTAGAGGAGCCGGTTACCGCGCGGTCGCCCATAATCAGGCTGAAGGCCGGTACTTCAAACGGCTTCATCACCGCACCCACAGTGTGGAACTTGCCGTGCGGTGCCAGCGCCTGGAAGTACGGCTGCCAGTCAAGATCAACCGCAACGGTGCTGATGATCAGGTCAAACTGGCCGGCCAGCGCTTTCAGCGCCTGCGGGTCGCGGCTGTTGACAACGCGATCGGCACCCATCGCCTTAATGGATTCGGTTTTGCTGGCATTGGAGCTGAACGCCGTGACTTCCGCGCCCATTGCGCGCAGCAGTTTGATCGCCATATGACCAAGACCGCCGATACCAATCACCCCGACGCGGCTGGTGGCGGTAATGTGATGCATCAGCAAAGGTTTGAACACCGTGATACCGCCGCACAGCAGCGGACCGGCTGACGCAATATCCATGCTTTCCGGCAGCGGAATCACCCATTGCCAGTCAGCACGCAGATGGCTGGCGAAACCGCCCTTGTTCATGATGGTTGGCACGGAGCCGTTCTCACAGTTGACCTGCTCACCGTTAATACAGGCGTTACAGTGCTGGCAGCTTTTTGCCGTCCAGCCAATGCCGACACGCTGCCCGACTTTCAGCCCTTTATCCTGCGCCGCATCGCCCAGCGCGCTGATGCGGCCAATCACTTCGTGACCGGCAATAACCGGGAAGGAGGAGATGCCCCACTCGTTGTCAATCATCGACAGGTCAGAATGGCACACACCGCAGTAATCGACTTCAACCAGGACTTCTTCAGCAGCCAGCGGACCGGTTTCATACTCATAAGGGACCAGCGCTTCGCCCGCGTTCATCGCGGCATAACTTTTAATTTTCATTACTGTCCTCTGTTTCAGCGTTAATGACACAGGAAGTTTAGCAGAGCCTGGATTCAGATAATGACGAATAATCAAACGATTAGTTAGCAGATAGCGCAGCGGCAGCAGAATAGCATTCAGGGTTAAAGCGGATCGGTCCCCGGCGGGCTGCGAAACGCGCGGCGGGCTGCGTCAAGCAGCTGGCTGGCCGTCACGGTGGCCGGTAAATGCAGCAGAATTTTGCTCGCCTGCCAGTAGCACAGCACCAGCTCTTCGTTGGTTTCGCTCTCCGCCATCTGCTCCAGCCGCCGGCGCAGGCTGGGCACATCCAGCGTTTGCTGTTCATCGGCCATCTCAGCTATGGTCTGACTGATGACCTGATGCAGGGTTTTCCAGGAAAGATCGGCAAACACGTTCAACCTCGTTGCATGACGTTCGGTCCGGGCTTATGACAATGCGGTGCCACCTCAACGGCACCGGGAAAAAGAAAACAGTGATAACTATAGCTGCTTATTTTATGTGCAGCCGGGCCTGCGTGATTTTCCGGCCGGTCGCGCACCTGATTCTGAATTTTCCTGGTAGCCGCTGGCACTGCCTGCAGGATTTCGCAACAGATTTTCCCTTGCACCGGGCCGCGGCCTGCCGATAATCGCTATCTAATAAAATATATAGCGAGAAAATGCGTACCATGAAGACCTTAGCGACACTGTTACTGGCGGCAACCGCTACGATGAGCGTTTATGCGCAGGCGGATACGGATATTCGGGTGACCTATGCCGGGTCCATGGGTAAGGTGATGGATCAGGCGCTGGGCCCGGCGTTTGCCAAAGCCCATCACGGCCGTTATGAGGGTCAGGGCCAGGGCGCATATGGCATGGCCAGGCTACTGGCTGGCCGCAAGATAACCGCCGATGTGTTTGTCTCGATTACGCCAGGACCGATGCAAATCCTGAAAGCGGCCGGCCTGATTGACCACGCTGAACCGGTCGCCAGCACCAGCATGGTGGTGGCTTACAGCCCGAAAGGAAAATTTGCGCAGCAGTTTGCCCGGGCAAAAGGCAGCGATACCAGCTGGCTGAAGGTGCTGGCCACACCCGGCGTAAAATTTGGCCGCACCGATCCGGTGAACGATCCCAAAGGGCAGAACATCATTTTTACCCTGCTGCTGGCGGAGAAGTATTACGCGCAACCGGGCATCGCCGATCGCATCCTTGGCGGGTATCAGAACCCGGCCCAGACGCATCTGGAAGGCGGCCTGCTGGCACGTCTGGAGAGCGGTCAGGTGGATGCCGCCGCCGGTTATGAAAGCGAAGTGATCTCCGCCCACCTGCCGTATATCGCGCTGCCGGATGAGATCAACCTCAGCAATCCGGCCATGGCGCAACGCTGGTATGACACTGTCACTTTTCGCGTGAAAGACAGCCATGGTCAGGACCAAACGCTGCACACGCAGCCGCTGGTTTACTACGCGGCCGTACTGAAAAATGCGCCGCATGGTGGCGCGGCGGGCCAGGCCTTTATTGATTTCCTGCGCAGCCCCGCCGGACAGGCGTTACTGAAACAGCATGGCTATGCGGCGCCGAAAGGCAGTACGCTGTATCCATGATGCGCCCCCGTCATACTACTGCCCTGTGGCTTTCGCTGCCGGCGTTAACACTGCTGGCCGTGCCGTTTATCACCCTGGCTGGCGTCACACAGTGGTGGCATCTGCGGCTGGCATGGGGCGACAGCCAGGCGATTGTCACCTCACTGGTGCTGGGTGCAATAGCGCTGCTGTTGATTGTACTCAGCGGCTTACCGGTGGCGTGGTGGCTCTCACAGGCGCAGGGTCGGCTGCGTCTGCTGGTGGAGTTGCTGGTGCTGGTGCCCCTGCTGACCCCGCCGCTGGCCATGGGCATTTTACTGGTCAGCGCCTGGGGACCTTACAGCCTGCCCGGCACGCTGCTGGGCCGCGTTGGCTGGTCACTTGTGAATAACCCGGCGGCGTTTGTGCTGGCGCAGTGGTATGGCGCGCTGCCCTATTTTGTCACCAGCGCGCGATCGGCATTTGCCAGCGTGCCCGGCGAGATTCTGGAAGCGGGCCGGACGCTGGGCGCGTCTCCCTGGCAGCGTTTCTGGCGTCTCTCGCTACCGCTGGCGGCACCGGGGCTGGCTTCAGCCACCGCGCTGGCGTGGGTTCGCGCGATGGGTGAATTCGGTATCGTCATGATTTTTGCCTACTTTCCGCAGGGAATACCGGTGCAGTTGTATAACAATCTGCAGAATGACGGGGTGGATGCGGTGTATGTTCTGCTGTGGCTGCTGCTGCTGTTTACCCTGCCGGTTCCGCTTGCCTGCTTCGCCGCCTCACGCCGGTTACACGCCGGCAGCCTGTCAATGCGCTGACCGCGCCGCTGCGCCCGTTTACGCTTTGCCTGTGGCAGCCGCTCCGGGCTGCCGCTGATATCAGCGCACCGCCGCCATGCGCTGCTCACTCTCCTGCATCGCCAGCCGGATGGTGTCCAGCAGTGGTTCAATATCCAGCGGCTTCGCAAACACGCCAAAGGCGCTGTCCCCGGCGGCGTGACGGCAGGCCTCCACGCTGGCATCATCGGTCATGATAATGACCGGCAGCAGCGGAAACCGCGCTTCCTGCTCCGCCAGCCAGGCCAGTCCGCCTTTTGTCTGCCTGCCCGCATCCAGCAGCAGGCAGCCGTGCACCGCATGCTGCTGTGCGGCGGCGCGGTCAAAGGCCGCCGGCGCGGCAAAATCAGCCACTTCATACTCCATGGCTTTCAGCAGGAAGCTCAGCGCTTCGCGCAGGGATAAATCTTCATCGATCAGCCAGATTTTTGCGCTCATGCTTCGCCTCCGCCCGTTAATAAACCCGCGTGCGGGGTACGCCATAGTGGGCCGATCGCCAGCCGCCTGTCACGGGCGACTGGCGCCTCCGGCATGGCGCACGGCCTGGCCAGCCAATACCTTTTCATCCCTGGTGGGTAAATTTCGGGCATCTTTTTCCGTCTCTGAACCGCGAGAAAACGCCTCCACAGGGAGAGCGAGCGCAATATTACTTAAGTCAAACAGATGACATGCCAACGTTGTACGCTTCACCCGGAACCCTTTCAATTCATTTTACCGATTTACCAGTGAATTCAGACACGTACCAGTCTAATCATACGAAAAAACCGCTACTATCAGGGCCATTTTATAGTGGAATATTCTTGGTTTCCTCTGACTGGCGTAAGTTCTGACTGGCTGCCCGGCTGATACAGTCAGTCACGTCGCACCGGGGAGGCAGCCTGCTGCAGCGCCCGCAGAGGCGAGCCGGTTGCCAACGGAATCTATCGGACGAAGGCTGGTACTAAATGACCGCTTTAGCGATCATGCTGTTCGGATAGCCTGCGCGCCAGCCCCCTTCCCTGCCCGTTTTCTGCACCGGCTGATAAGGGTAACAGTGGCGACATCTCCAGCATCTGGCTGCGAAATTTCCCATAAATCACCATCATAATGAAGCGTGATGCGCCGCGGTTTTCCGCGCTTTCCGCCCCCTGAGCTGCGTTTTTTTCAGGACAGGTCTTGTCGTTCCTCTTAGGTCACGTCTTGCAGAATACGCCGCTTCGCCGCGCCCCCTTTGGTCCTGGCGGCTGTGTATTCATTTCTGTTTAGAGGTCACTATGCATCTGTTTTTTCGTACGCGTCTGGAAACGTTCCTCGCGCCGCAGCGCCACCTTGCCTGGCGCATTCTACTGTCAGGCTGCACGTTTTTCTGGATTGTGCTGGTTGTTAGCGTAATGGGCGTTCGCACCTGACGCCGTCATACGCATCAGTGGGTCTGCAGCCGCGCGGATAACTGCTCCGGCGGCAGCAGAGCAAACGCTTTTTTCATCACCCGCGCTTCCTCGGCCGGACTGCGGCCAAACATCCGTTTGAATTCGCGACTGAATTGCGAATCGCTTTCATAGCCGACGCGCGCGGCCGCCCCTGAGGCGGTGAGATTATCGCGGATCATCATCAGGCGAGCCTGATGCAGCCGCAGCGATTTCACATACTGAATCGGTGTCGTGTGCGTCACGGTTTTAAAATGCAGATGGAAGCGTGCAACGCTCATGCCGGCTTCGCGCGCCAGATGCGGCACGTTAATCGGCTGTTGCCAGCGGCCGTGAATATGCTGCAGAGCCCGTGCGATGCGGCCAAACTGGCCCTGACTGGCCAGCGAAGCACGCACCGCGCCGCCCTGTTTACCCATCAGCACCCGAAAGCAGATCTCCTCAACCCGCGCCGGGCCGAGTACTTTGGCCTCAAGCGGATCGCTTAACGCTTCCAGCAAACGCAGCGTGCTTTCGGCCAGCGCCGTATCCACTGGCGTAGAAAGAATGCCTGCCGGCGGGGCAACATCCGCATCGGCTGCGGCAGGCACCTGCGCCACCAGTCGGGCGACCACCGTGGCATCCAGCCGAATGGCCAGCCCCAGCAGCGGCTCCTGGGACGTGGCTTCGGTTTCGGCGGAGAACGGCAGCGGCACCGACAACACCAGATAGTGTTGCGCATCGTAACGGTACATTTTATCGGCCAGAAAAGCGCGCTTCGATCCCTGACACACGATGATAATGCCGGGCTCATACAACACCGGCGTGCGCGCCCACTGCTGATTCGCGCGCATGAAGCGGACGTTCTCAAGCAGCGACTGGGTATAACCTTCCTGGCGCGCCAGCTGTTGCAGTAACTGGCAGGTTCGTTGCTGAAGGGTTGGCATGGTGAATGTCCGGTAACAGGTTCAGGCAAAGCATAGCGATTTCCATCGCACCTGCACAATGCCGGCGAGAGGATCCGGCAAGCCTGCGCCACAATCCGGCCTGTTGTGCGGTGCGCGTTTTTTCCACAATGGCCTCGTTCATTCACACGAGGAAGCAGATATGTTGAATCCCGATGCAAAAGTGATCGTTCTGACCGGTGCCAGCAGCGGTATTGGTGAAAGTATTGCCCGCCAGCTGGCCGCCGAAGGCCATCGGCTGGTGCTTGGCGCCCGCCGTACCGATCGGCTCGCCGCCCTGTGCCATGAACTGCGTGCAACCGGTGCAGAGCCTGATTTTCTTCCGACAGACGTGCGGCAGCGCGGGGATATGCAGCGGCTGGCTGATTTTGCCCGCGAAAAGTATGGCCGGATTGATGTGCTGATCAATAACGCTGGTGTGATGCCGCTTTCGCCGATGCGATCGCTGAAAGTCGAAGAGTGGGATCTGATGCTGGACGTTAACGTGCGCGGTGTGCTGTATGGCATGGCAGCCGTCCTGCCCACGATGGAGGCGCAGCAGGCAGGCCATATCATTACCATTGCGTCCATCGGTGCGCTTTCCGTTTCACCGACCGCCGCGGTTTACTGCGCAACAAAATTTGCCGTACGCGCCATTTCCGACGGTTTGCGTCAGGAGTCGCAACAGCTGCGGGTAACGGTGATCAATCCCGGCGTGGTTGAATCCGAGCTGGCCGATATCATCAGTGACGATGTGGCGCGTGAAGCGATGAAAAGCTTTCGTGCCATCGCCCTGAAGCCAGAGGCGATTGCACGGGCTGTCAGCTGGGCTATTGCGCAGCCTGGCGACGTTGACGTCAGCGAAATCACCGTACGCCCCGTCGCCAGTGCTTTTTGAGCCCGTCTGAGCCTGGCGATTTCAGGCTGAAATTCTGGCTGCAGCACGGCTACAGCCAGTGCGCTTTTTTCAGCCGCCACCACATGACGCAGCAGATAATCAGCGTAATCGCCACCACCGCCGGATACCCAAAGTGGGTATGCAGTTCCGGCATATCCGGGAAGTTCATACCGTACATACTGAAAATGATGGTCGGCACAATCAGGATCGCCCCCCAGCCGGCCAGCTTTTTGTTGACTTCGCTTTGCTGCACGGAAACCAGCGCCAGGTTAACCTGCATGGCGCTGGCCAGCGTTTCCCGCATATCTTCGGCATCAATCATGACGTGGTGCGCGTGATCCTGCACGTCGCGCAGATAGGCGCGCAGGTTCTTCGGAATAATATCTTCATGGAACCGCACCAGCTGCGGGCAGATCTCCGTGACCGGCATCGCGGCGTTACGCAGTGAGAGCAGCTCGCGCCGCAGATGGTAGACTTTCTCCAGCGTGTTGTTGTTAAAGCGCATGGTGAACATGCCATCTTCCAGTTCGCCGATGCGTTCGCTGAGGGTCGCGGTGATTTTGCTGTAGTTATCGACGATAAAGTCGAGCAGGCAGTAAAGCGCATAGCCCGGCCCCTGACACAGCATCGCGTGGTTTTTCTCTGCGCGGGCGCGAATCTCTTTATACCCCTCGGTGGAACCGTGACGGACGGTAATCAGAAAATTTTTGCCGAGGAAAAAGTGTGTTTCGCCAAAACTGATGCGCTGACTGTCATCCAGATGGGCGCTCTTCACGACGATAAAAACCGAGTCGCCGTACTGTTCGATCTTCGGACGCTGATGCGCCACCAGCGCATCTTCGATGGCCAGCTCATGCAGGCCGAACTCATCCTGAAGCCGGTGCATAAACTCTGCATCAGGCTGGTACAGGCCCAGCCAGACAAAGGCTTTGTCTTCTTTCAGCACATCTGACACTTCATCAATGTTGACATGCTCTTCACGCTCACCGTGGCGGTATACCACGCAGTTAATCACCATTTGCGCGCTCTCCATGTTGTGTTTACACCCTAATCATAGCGTGAAAGCCTGGCGTGGATAATCAGGGCACGCCAGCGAAGCGCAGCAGCGCAGTCATTACCGCCGCGCCGATAATCACCATAATCAGCGGCGCACGCCGCCAGGCGAGGAACAGCGCAAACAGCACGCCGGTGACGCGCGCAACCCCGGCGAAGTGCGTGCCTTCAAATAGCGCGGTGGTGACGGCCACCGCCAGCAGTAGCACGGTGGCGGCATCGGATAACATATTGCGGACGCGCTCAGACATATGCATCCGGCTGCCCACTTTGTATCCGGCAAAGCGGATAGCATAGGTTCCCACCGCCAGCAGTGCGATCCCGGCGATAACAAGGTTATTTTGCATTTTTCCGCTCCCGCCAGCTCAGTAAACCCAGCAGTGAAAACAGCACCGGCATCCCTGCAGGGACAAAAGGCGTGACCGCTACCGAAAGCAGTGCGCCACAGGCGGCCGGGATGCGGGTACGGCGCTGGCGCAGCGCCGGGAAGATCAGCGCGATCAGAATCGCCGGAAACACCGCATCCAGTCCGATAGCTGAAACATCCGGGATAAAGCGGCCAATCAGCGCCCCGCTGATGACCGTCAGCGGCCAGATGGCAAAAATGCCCAGCCCGCATACCCAGTACGCCGCGCGGCGCTGCGGCAGTTTTGGCTGTGAGATGCCAAACACCACGCTTTCATCATTCATGATATGGCAGCCCAGCAGACTGCGGCTGCCCTTGCCGACCAGATCTTTTACCGCAATACCAAACGGCAGATGGCGGGCGTTGACCAGTAAACCGGCCGCGGCGGCGGTCAGCGGGCTGCCGCCGCCGGCAACAATACCGATAAACAGAAATTCTGAGGCCCCGGCCAGCACCAGCGTGGAGAGCGCCACAGGCACCCAGAGCGGAAAGCCTTCGGCCGCCGCCAGTGAACCATACGATAGCCCGACAATGCCGTCGGCCAGACAGACGAGGAAAATCGCTTTTATTACGCCGCTATCCAGCGGTATGGCACCCAGACGCATCACAATTTTGTCTCATAACGAACAGGAATGACGTTATAATGAACGTACTGCCATTGTTTTACAAGATGAACAAATCGTTCGATATAAAGAACAGGAGAGTATGTGACACCGCCGATCGATATTATTGCAGCCGGACTGGTACGCGAACGTGAACGCGCCGGGCTTTCCCTGACGGAAGTGGCACGGCGTGCAGGCATTGCGAAATCGACGCTGTCGCAGCTGGAGGCCGGTAACGGTAATCCCAGCCTGGAAACGCTGTGGTCGCTGTGCGTCGCACTGAATATTCCTTTCGCTCGCCTGATGGAGCCGGAAGTAAAACGCCTGCAGGTGATTCGCCGCGGTGAAGGCATGATGGTCTCCGCCGCGCTGGCGGACTATCAGGCGGCCCTGGTAGCCAGCTGCCCGCCTGGCGGACGGCGCGATCTGTACCTGATCACCAGCCAGCCTGGCGCGCCGCGCGCGTCAAAACCCCATCCGCCCGGCTCTGTGGAACATGTCATTATTGCGCGTGGTCGCGCGCGCGTTGGCCCGACGGATGCCCCCGTGGAGCTGAATCCGGGAGACTATATCTGCTATCCGGCCGACGAGCCGCATGTGTTTGAAGCGCTGGAGCCGGACACCATGGCGGTGCAGCTCTCAGAACAGAACTGACGGCGACGCGGCGGCCTGATACGCGGCTATGCTCTGCCGTTGCCTGCCGGGCCCCAGCCTCAGCTATCACTATTTCCTATGATAAAAGCCCATGCTGCGCGGACGGCGGAGTGGCATGCTGAGGTTTTCCACGTCGATTTTCAGGAATATATGGACATTCTCCCCGCACGGCCGCATCACGCGGCAGACCTTCAGCGTATTTATGCCTGGCATGTGCTGCATGGCACTGCCACGTTTGAGACCGAACCCCCAGCGGAAAGTGAAATGCGGCGACGCATTCTGGATGTGCAGCAGCGCGGCGGTTTCTGGCTGGTGGCGCAGGAACAGCATCAGGTGCTGGGTTACTGTTATCTGGCGCCTTACCGGCCGCGTTATGCCTATCGCTTTACGCTGGAAGACTCCATCTATCTGGACCCGCAGCAAACCGGACGCGGCATTGGCAAAGCGCTGCTGCAGAAGGCTATCACGCTGGCTGAAACCGCCGGCTTTCGCCAGATCATCGCCATTGTCGGTGACAGTGCGAATGCGGGCTCGCTGGGACTGCATCGCGCACTCGGTTTTAAACCCACCGGCGTCATGAAATCGGTGGGATTCAAACATGGTCGCTGGCTCGACACCGTCGTCATGCAGCGTTCGCTGGGTGCCGGCGACAGCCTGCCGCCGGCGCGCTGAGCCAGCAGTACAGCATGTTGACTGCCGCTGACTGCCGCTGACTGCCGCTGACTGCCGCACGGCATGTTGCGCTATGCTGAAATACTCATCCAGACCATCAGGGAAACACGCTATGCCGGAAATCGTTGTCTATGCTGCCGAAGGGCGCTCACCTGAGCAGAAAAAGAAATTGCTGAAGGGCCTGACGCAGGCGGTGGTTGATGCATTTGACGTCGAGCCAGAGGTCGTCACGGTATCCATTATCGAAACGCCAAAGCATCTCAAAGCCAAAGGCGGGGTGCCGTTTGACGAACGCTAAATAGCAGGATGCTGTCGCGGCCTCAGAGCGGGCCGTGACAGGCCAATTAAACGGGTAGCGGCCGCCAGGATGCTGCAGTCCGCGCGGTAAACGGTCGAACGGCTATCTCCGGTGCATAACCTCAGCAGCAGCCCTCCTGCTGCTGCTGCCTGGGACACGAGGATTAATTCTCTGTGGGTTGCCCCGGTGTGAGCTTTGCCACTGCCAGTAAAAATGCCGGCTGACTGGCTGTGCTATCAGCCAGCTCATGCAGTTTTTTCAGCAGCGCATCACGGTTAACGTCTTCTCCTGACTGGAACAGCGCAACCGCCGCTTTGCCAATGAGAATATTGCTGTGGTGGTCTGTGTCAGATGATTCCATAAACAACCTGAGTCGGAACGACGCGGAATCTCGCCAGTAAAGCCGCTGTGCAAAAGCGCGCGGAGGTCAGGCCTGCAGCCTGCACAGGCACTGCGGATGACGCTACACCTTTATGCGTGCCAGGTACAGCATGGCGTGCGTTATTATCGCCAGGTCTGCCGTAAGCCGCTTAATCACAGGCTGCTAAAGGCAGGGCCCTCCAAATCATGCATGATGTGATATACACAACCGTATCACACGCCTGTTTTACAGGCCGGCTTTGACATTATCCGTTCAGGTCAGGAGAGAAATAATCATGAAAATGGCGAATATCCCTTTTGGTATAACCGACTGGGAAAAGATTGAAACGGTCACGTGGCCCGGGGAAAAAGGGCAGGCTATCTGGCGCACAGCACAGTTTGACGATATTCGCGTGCGCATAGTGGAATATTCACCGGGCTATATCGCCGATCACTGGTGTGTCAAAGGGCATATTCTTTTTTGCCTGGAAGGCGAACTGCGCACTGAACTGGATGACGGACGCACGTTTACGTTAACGCCCGGCATGAGTTATCAGGTGGCGGATGAGGCTGAAGCGCATCGTTCTTCCACCCTGTCAGGTGCCAGACTGTTTATTGTTGACTGATCTGCACCGAACCTGATCTTTCAGCATCGGTATCGGTTCCGGGGAGACAGATAGCGCTACCGTTCGCCTTCTCGCATCGAAACCGGCATCACGCTTGTTTCACACAATATTGGCATTGCGCAACCAGCTGGAAAAAGCATGGCGCGCACGACGCATCTGGAAACGCGTCAGGCAGAAGGCAAACAGCGGCGATTTAATCCACACCTTGCGTTCTTCAGCGGCCACCTGACGATAGGTCTCGCACGGGACACAGCTATCGTGAAACCAGAAATATTCATCCCTGCTGAGCTGAGCCCGGCAGTGTCGGCAGATTATGCGCATTCATCTCTCCCTGCGGAATGGCCGACACGTCAACGCTCTGACTCTCCGGCAACGACCGCATCATCCCACTCTCTCACTGTAATTATGCTGATGCCCGTAAACAGGAATGCGTGCCGCAGCGCTTTGTCACTTAACGTTACGTGATAAATCAACCTGACAACAATGAGAAGAATTCTCAATTTTTCTTTTGCCGGTCAGCAAAAAGAGTGTGGTCGGTCCAGTTAATTCAACAGTTTCCACGCGGTAATCACGTCGATGCAGCCTTGTTCCACGCGGCCTGATGCGGAAAACACCCGGCGATTTTGTCAGGTTGCACCGGGCCGTTATTTGCCCTGTGATGAAATCCGCACCAGGATTTAATTTTCTGAATGTGAATAAATAATCCGGGAGAAGTATGAATTTTAAAGCATCAGGTGCATTAATCATGCTGATGGCATCCGCCGCGCTGGCAGCCGAAGCGCCGGATAAAGCGCGCAGCACACCGCGTGTCACGCCGCTGACGGTAGGGAATCTTACGCTGCAATAGGGTAAGCCAGCCATTATTGTGTCCCTGACCGGGGCCAGTGAAGAGGATATGCTGCGCCAGGCCAGCGAGGCTGCGAAGCGTGACAGCGTACAGATGGCCGAGCTGCGGGCAGATAAACTGGCCTTCGTGACGGATGCGGAGCGCGTTGCCCGGCTCGGACACGCTGTACGTACGCGGCTACAGGGTAAACCGCTGCTGCTGACATTTCGTTCAAAGGCCGAGGGCGGGGACAAAACGCTGGATGCGCACACCTATTCGGCTCTTTATCGGCAATGGCTGGATGCGGGTTTCGCCGATCTCATCGACATCGAAATGCAGGCTGGCGAAGCGGTTGTCCGCCCGTTGATTGCCTGTGCTCACCAGCGCAACACGCGCGTTATCCTCTCTTATCATGATTTTGCTACCACCCCTTCCCTCGCCGACATCCTCTCCCGGCTGCAGCAGCAGGACGCACAGGGCGCGGACATCCTGAAAATCGCCCTGATGCCGCATAGCCCGGCCGATGTAACCCGGCTGCTGGATGCCAGCTGGCAGATGCGTCAGCAGACGGACAAACCTATGCTGATTATGGCGATGGGCGATACAGGGAAAATAACGCGTATGTCGGGCGAATTGTTTGGCAGCAACCTGACCTTCGCCAGTCTGGGCGAGGCGTCTGCTCCCGGCCAGATTGCCAGTGACGAACTGGCGCAGTTTCTGGAAGCATTGCGCCAGTAAGCGCCGTTAATCCACCACGCAGACAGATCCGGCGGTGAAGCGGCCTCTCTTGCCGGTTAAAGCGTAATAAAAGCACCCGCGAGAAAACGCGCCTGCCGGCTATGGGCGCCCGGTTCATCGCCATGCAGACATTGTCGGCGTTTCCATCAGGCTCAGGCGTTGCGGGGTAACCCTTACAGAAATAATGGACGCGCATAAACCCGGATAAAACGGCCCTGCACGCTATGGATAAGAAACGGCATAATGCCGGATACCGCTTTAACGGAATGAATCTGACGGAAAGAAAGGTAACCACCGGTAACAAACATCCAGGTTTATGTTCTTTTGCCAGCGCAATGCCAAAGCCTGACTATGCTGAAGGCGTCTGTGGGACAATTATCAACTCGGGGAGTTATTTTATGAAGACGTTATCAGTGGCGGTTATTTCAGCAGGTTTGCTGCTGGCGATCAGTGCTCAGGCAGAAGCGAAAGGCTGCCTGAAAGGTGCTGCAGCAGGCGGCGTGGCAGGCCATCTTGCGCACCATGGCGTTGCAGGTGCAGCAGCAGGCTGCGCAGTGGGTCACCATATGGCCAGTAAGAAAGAGAAAGAAGCGCAAAAAAATCAGCAGGGTCAGCAGTAAGTTTTGCTGATACCGGTTAACGGTGCAGCGCTGCTGCGCCGTTAATAATAAAATTATTTCAGCCGCCCTATCTCCCTGCTGACCTGATTACACGCTATCGGGTAAAAGTGATAGCAACCGCTTCCGGCCCCCTGCGTCGTCCTGTTGTGGGTCAATACGCGCATATTCCGGCGTTTATTTGTGGTTCTGTTTGCCCTGCCAATCCGCTCTGGCTGAATAACCAGACGATTCTACCCGTTACCAACCCTCCGGCCCTGATGATTTATCGCCAGACCAACGCTGTGCTAACCCGCTACCCCTTATCCATCTGAATAAGCGCTTTCACAAAATTGCGCTGCGGTCAGGCTGGTTTAATGCAGGGAAAAATCGTTAAGATGAGAGCAACCGTATTGCTTACGGCTACGGATAATAAGCGCGAATAATCACCTTCTTTGTCACTTATATTGAAAAGGCTGTTTTCCAGGGAAATGCCATGCGCTGATCGGCGGATCAGTGAACATCTTCATGGATTTTTATGTATGCAGGAGTAAACGTATGCAGATACCGGTACTGGAAACAAAACGCCTGATATTAAAACCGCTGGTCGCAGAAGATGCACCGCAAATTCAGCAATACTATCCACGCTGGGATATTGTGCGGTATATGGTGGCCTCCGTTCCCTGGCCCTATCCCGAAGATGGCGCGTCACAGTACGTTAATAACGTCGCGCTGCCGGAGATGGAAAAAGGCCTTTCCTGGTTCTGGACGCTGCGCCTGCGTGACCAACCGGAAAATCTGATTGGGGTGATCTGCCTCAGCGAAGAAGAAGATAATAACCGGGGATTCTGGCTGAGACCGGAATACCAGCGTCAGGGCCTGATGCGTGAGGCCAGTATCGTGGTGACCGACTACTGGTTCAACACGCTCAACCGCACTGTGTTACGCGCGCCGAAAGCGGCCGCAAACAGCCGCTCCCGGGCCATTTCCGCCAGCAGCGGTATGCGCCTGATCAAAACCGAGAAAAAACAGTACATCAGCGGAGTGATGGATTCCGAAACCTGGGAAATCACCCGCGACGAGTGGAATGCCCGCCATCGGCTCTGACAGGCACCCTGCAGGGCGCGCAGCCTGCTGCAGGGTGTAACACGTTACTGCAGCCCGAGGTGGCGAATCACCGTGGCGACTTCTTCGGTATCCCTGGCGCTGAGCGGGCGGAGCGGACGAGGCAGGCAGTCCGCTGCTGTTAACCCCAGCACGCCAGCCGCTGCCGCCATAACGCGAATACTGCCGCCGTGCTTACTGAACAGCGCCCAGAGCGGGTTCAGCTGTTCAGACAGTTGCCGCACCCGCGCAGTATCATTCTGCTGAGCAGCATCGGTTATCGCTTTCGCCGCCTGCGGAAACAGCCCGCCGCAGACGGAATACCACACGTCACAGCCTGCATTCAGTCCGACGCCGGCACTGGCATCACCGCTGATACCCAGCGTCATGGTGGCTGGCAGCAGCGCTTTCAGCTGCCGGATTCGCGCCTGCACTTCGGCGGGTGAAGACGACAGACCCGGCATTTTGACTGAGCGGATAAACGGTAACGAGGCGATACGTGCATATAACGCGTCGGAGAACGTGAAGCCTGTGGTGCGCGGATTATCATAAAGACAGACAGGCACCGAGACATGCTGTGACAGGGTGCTGAACAGCTCAAACACTTCTTCCTCATAAAGCGGCTGATAAGACACGGGCGGCAGCAGCAAGGCCTGTGCGCCTGCGGCCTGCGCATCTTCAGCCAGACGCAGCACTTTATCGGTGCTGACCGCCCCCACGCAGACCATGATCGGGATCTCCCCCGCATGTGCTTTTGCCACCTCCGCAATATGCCTGCGTTGCTTTCGGGTGAAATAGGCATAGCAGCCGGTGGAACCCAGCACGCCAATGGAGTCGGCCCCGGCTGCGGTGATGCGCGCCAGAAGGCGGATGAAACCGCGTTCATCAAAACCCGCTGCGGAAACAGGCGTCAGTGGAAAGGCGCTCAGACCGGTAAACATCGCTTACTCCTGAATAACAGATTAACGGGAAGGACGCCGCGCACGCTGTCAGAGCCGGCCGCGGTCGGGATGAATGCCTGATCAAGCCATACCCATCCGCAACCGGCAAGGTACAGACAGGCGTTTTATTTTGCATACAGAGGTTATGCGCACTGTCCTTCAACGCTTCTCGTCACGAGCTGAAGCAGAGGATGCCAGGATGCGAAAAAACTGCGCTGCCGCACCTTTCATGATGCCGGTTACACCGGCAGAAACTGATAGGTAAGCAGGCGAACCCTTCCCGCTTTTTCCGCCGTTCTGATGGAGGGGATATTCTCCGGCAGGATAGTGCCAGCCAGTAATACCGGCTGCCGCGATCGCTGCAGAAAGTCATGATAAAGCAGGCGCTGTGCCTGAGAAGCAAGTGAACGTCCCTGAAAAGCGGGCGCAATGACTTCTTCGCGGATGCAATAGCCGTTTAAAAAAGCGAGCGTGCTTTTTTCACAGAGAATAAATCCTGCCCTCTCCCGTTCAGCCAGTACGATATAGACATTGCCCGCAGCGATATGCTGTTCCAGCTCGCTCTCAGAAGTCGCCTTTAACCTATCGGCTAAGCCGGAAAGCGTCCGGGCAGGGTGATAAGCCTGTGCCATGGTATGACAACACCATGCATATTCAGTCTGAAAAGCCGGACGGATAGTGACTGAGCTTGTCTCCGGCAATGGCATCAGGTCGGAACCGGCTGCGCCGTAAATATACTGATCAACCTTGCCGGGTAATAACCTATTTTCCGGCGTTAAGACACGAACAGACTGCGGTTTCATCTCTGCCCATTCCTGGCTGATGATGCCTGCGATTTCCCGATCGGGTTCAGCATCAAACGCCACCAGATCAATAAAAGGATAACGAATATCCCCGCCGCGATAACGCGGCCCGGTCAGAAAGTGTTTTCCATTAATGATGAGATGACGCTGCAAAAAATAGTTCTGCGGCAGCCCCAGCTCCCGCCATGGGAAGTGAGCGGAGAACGCTGGATCGGCGCATCTGCTGCGCTGCTGCACGACCCAGACTTCCAGCGCAGATCGCAGGTACGCTTTGGGCAGCGGCAGCGTCTCATAATACGTCAGTAAACCGGCTGTCAGCGTATCCATGGTCTGTCACCCTGTCATCTTGTTGTCTGCTGCAAACAGAAGCCCGCGGAACCTTTAGTAGCGCAGACCCTGCGTTTCCTTCAGCGGCTGGTCAGCCAGTCATGGCGGGTAATGCGGAACATCAGGCTCGGCGCGAAACCGGGTAAGTCGTCGACTTTCTTCAGAAAGGTCAGGCCAGCTTTCTCCAGCACGCGGCGTGAAGCAACATGATTTTCGCGCACCACGCCAACAATCTCATCCAGCCCAATGTCATCAAAACCAAAGCGGATGGCGCGCCGGGAAAGTTCGGTGGCATAGCCTTTTCCCCATGCGGCAGGGTCAAACCGATAGCCAAGGTTATTTGTCAGCTGCCCGTCAAAATGGCTGGCAAAAATACCGCCGAAACCAATCACCGTATCCGGGTTCTCCTTTTCATATATTGTCCAGTCACCAAAGCCGTGAATATCATAACTTTGCTGCGCGCGCGTCAGTGCATCCCGTGCATAGCCGATATCCGGATAGGGCCCGCGCGGATTAAACTGATGAGTCACAGGGTTGCCAAATATGCGAAAAAGATCCTGTACATCTTCCGCGGTTTTATAGCGATAAAGTAACCGTTCTGATTCCCACATCGGGTAAGCAGGTTGCGTCATGGCGATCGTTATCCCGGCATTATATGTGCTGACAATATAGTTAAAGCACAGCGCGAACACATCTTTTTCGCTCGCCGGTTCTGCCTGAACAGCCATGCTGTCGCAACCTGTGGCCTGACCAGGGACGTTTCTGTACAGGTAACCCGCCGCAGCCGCAGGCATCAGCGCCGCAAGCGTTCGGCAACAGCGTCGGCTGACAGATAAACTCTCCATGTTGCAGAGGCAAGTGCTGGCGTGGCTGATGCAGAAAGCCCCTGCAGCCGAAAACCGACCTGGGCAATACAACGACTTTTCCAGCACTTTTTCAGAACTCAGCGCATCGTGAAGCGCTGATGTTATGCGATGCAAGAAAATAAATTGAAAAGCCTGTCAAGTTGGTCCCTGCCCTGACGATAATATAAATGTGCCTCTCCAGGGGAACAATAAAACAAAATGATATTCCTGCCCTTTACGGCTCCTTTGACCGGGAGCCTTTTTTTGCGTTTAACCGGCCTGCATAAAGTCAGCCCGTTCTGATGCAGCGCAATGGCTTTGTGCTGCTTGTGGCTTGAGAAAATAATAATCAGGTTCGGTTTTCTTTTTATCCAGGCTTACTCTTTACCGGCTGATTTATACTCCCCTGATGATCACCCAGGTTATTTCCTGTTCTGCCCGCATTTTTCTTAACCTTCCCTCAACCCGCTGTTGAAATCCACCTTGTGAAGAAACCGCTTTGTGTTTTATCTGGCATAAAACTCTCCTGACAGATAATCACGGCCGTCATGATAAGGCTTACTCATACAAACTTCAGTCACACCGGTTATAAATATAACGCTGATATTTTATTGATTTATAAAAACGGCGTTGATTGCTTTTTTTAAAAACCCGCACAGAGGGGCATCTGCCCCTCTGAACCCTTTTCAGCGCCCTGCCGGCCGGCAAAACCGTTTTTCCCTGTTGAACACAAAATAGTGATTGATCCGCCAGGCCAGAGCAGATGATATAGGGCGTGCGTGCTGTTCGCCGGTGCGCGTCCGCTGGCCTGTCGCCGGGCTGTCAGGCCGGTGTCGCAGAGTTGTCGGGTCAGGATCGTGGTGGTGACGCGGGCAGACAGGCAAACTTTGCCGTGACCCTCAACCTTGCGGAGACGATAAATGAGCACAACCAACACCTTTCGGGCGCTGCGTCTTGCACGCGCCTGGTCACAGGAACAACTGGCAGAAATGGCCGGGCTGAGCACGCGCACGATCCAGCGAATCGAGAATGGCGAGCGGCCGGGGCGGGAAACATTAAGTGCGCTGGCTGCGGTGTTTGAAGTGAGCGTGGCTGAGCTCACTGGTTCCGCCGTGGCGGAAGAGCACGCGCTGGATCAGAACATTACCGCAGCCAGAGAGAGAATAGCGGCGGAGAGCCGTTTTTACCGCGCCGCGCTCGCTGCCGCCGTGGTCTGCACGCTGCTGTATCTGTTGAACCATTTTACTTCCCCGACCAGTCACTGGTCGCTTTGGGTTGCGGCAATCTGGTTCGCCCTGATTGCGCTGCGCGGGATGCGGATCTTTCTGTTCAGCGGGCTGATTCACACATGGCAGCAAAAACGGCTGCAGCGTTTGCTGCGCAGATAAATACCAGACGGCGAAAACGGCCACACTAATATGCAAACAAGGCAGTGACCCGTTGTAACACGGCAGATAGCGCACATTTCCATGCCCGAATCAGCGTGCAGTTGTGCCACTGCCTGAACACCATCCGGAGACCCCATGCAAATCAGACGTGCCCTGCCTGCCGAAGCCGAAGCCTGCTGGCACATCCGCAACCAGGCTATACGCCATGGCTGCCGGGAAAGCTATGACGCAGCCGTGATTGCGGCCTGGACACCGGATACCATGCCGCAGAGTTACCGGAACGTCATTCGCGCGCAGCCTTTTTTTGTTGCCGTGGACACGGATGATCAACCGGTGGCGACGGGTTTCCTCGACGTGACTTCCGGTGGCGACGGGTTTCCTCGACGTGACTTCCGGCAGCGTCGAGGCAATCTTTACCCTGCCCGCCTTTACAGGCCAGGGATTGGCCAGCCGGATTATTGACGCCATTAAAAGCGAAGCGCGTGCGCGAGGTTTCCTGCAATTAACCCTCTTTGCCACGCCGAATGCGCGGAACTTTTATCAGAAGCAGGGGTTTCATCTGGTGCGGGAATGTTTTTATCCCTCCGCACTAGCGCACGCTGATTTACGCTGCTTTGAAATGATCATAACGCTTCGCTAATTGGCCAGACGCGGCAATCGATATTTTTATAAACCCCCTGTTTATAATGCAGTTACCCCTAATTGTAATATTTATTCTGACGCTGCCTTTAACTGGTTAAATGGTTATATAACTGACCATTCCTGAATAAATAGTCACGCCGGGCATCATAACACCCGTTAAAATAAAAGTTGATCCGCATCAATTAAATATGAGATTGGCGTAATAAACCGTCAGGAGACCGTAAATATACGCCGCAGCACGCCGATACCAGAAGATGCCCGGAGCACACATGCTGATGACTCTGGCCATCCAACCATACAGGGTATCTTCATGAATATGATTAAAAAGCCATTTAACCTGAAAATAGGCGGAAAGTTAGCGCTGGGCTTTTCACTGGTCATTATCTCCTCTTTAATTATCGCCACGCTTGCGCTGCGCTGTTTTTTAAATATTCAGGACAGTTCCGCCAAGCGTGACATCACCGTTGAAATGATGGATACCCTCGCGAAAGCGCGGCTCAATCGCACGCTGTTCCAGTACACGCGTGATAAAAAATTCATCACCATCAACGGTGAAGCGATGAATAAGCTGGCACAGCTGAAACAGCGCCTGGACACATACCAGTGGAATGAAGAGGGCCAGCAAAAGCTGACGATGCTGGGGGATTTGCTCAGCCAGTACAATCAGAAACGTCAGGCCTTTATTGAAAACACCGATAAATCCATTGCTGCGCTGAGCAATCTGAATCTGAAAGCGGTCACTGATGTCGCCGAACAGCTGGCGACACCCGCGTCTTCGGTTCCCGCGGACAGCGTGGTTCCGCTCATCTCCCTTAGCCAGAAAATGGGCCAGATGGTTGCCGCCAGCCAGGCCTTTCTGAAAACCCCGGCAGATGACGCGCTGAATAGCGTAAGTCGCCGGCAGAGTGAAGTGAATGCGCTGATTACGCAGCTGAAAAGCAGCCCGGATGCAGTGGTGAGTGCGCTGGCTAACACCGTTCAGGACAAGACCACGCGGCTTTCGTCGCAGTTAAGTGACTATCAGCAGTTAGCCCGTAATGAAAAGCAGGCTTCCGATGCGATGACGCAGGCTGCGGAAAAACTAAACAGTTCAATGACTGAATTAACTTTCTTCCAGACCCGGACAGCAGAAAGGTATATTGATACCGCGCTGTGGCAGATTGGGATCACCACCATCGCCTGTATTGTGCTCAGCCTGCTGGTGGCGTGGCGCATGACGCGCAACATCACTGTGCCGCTGAAAGAAACGCTGTTCTCCGCGCAACGCATTGCAGAAGGTGATTTGACCACGGATATCACCAGCACCCGCACCGATGAGCTGGGACAGCTGATGGCCGCAGTGGGCGCCATGAACCTGAGCTTACGCACAATTATTACGCGGGTGCGTGATGGCGTGAACAGCGTGGCGCGCGCCTCTTCTGAGATCGCCGCCGGTAATACCGATCTCTCTTCCCGTACCGAACAGCAATCGGCGGCAGTAGTGGAAACGGCAGCCAGCATGGAAGAACTGACCTCAACGGTGAAACAGAACGCTGAAAACGCGCATCATGCCAGCCAGCTGGCAACAGAAGCCTCGCACAACGCCAGCCGTGGTGGCGAGATTATTCACGATGTGATCAACACCATGGGTGGCATCAGCCAGAGCGCCGGTAAAATTGGTGAAATTATCACGGTGATCAACGGGATTGCCTTCCAGACCAATATCCTGGCGCTCAACGCAGCGGTAGAAGCCGCGCGCGCGGGCGAACAGGGCCGGGGTTTTGCGGTGGTGGCGGGCGAAGTGCGCAACCTGGCGCAGCGCAGCTCGCTGGCGGCAAAAGAGATCGAAGCGTTAATCCGCGAATCACTGATGCGGGTGAATGACGGCACCACGCTGGTTAACCGCGCCGGTGACACCATGGGCGATATTGTTAAATCCGTTTCGCAGGTCAGGGATATCATGGGTGAAATCGCGGCGGCCTCTGACGAGCAAAACCGCGGTATTACGCAAATTGCTCAGGCCATGACCGAGATGGATACCACCACCCAGCAAAATGCGGCGCTGGTTGAGGAGTCTTCGGCGGCCGCCAGCAGTCTGGAAGATCAGGCGCTGGAGCTGGAAAAAACCGTCTCCGTATTCCGCGTTCCCGCTTCAGGACGGCTGGCACCGGTCGCACAGGTGCAGAAAAGCGTCAAACCGGCCCCGGCGGTAATGGCGACAGCCAGTGCCAACTGGGAAACGTTCTAACTTTACGCATTCATCACAGGGACAGACGCAGCCAGAAAGGCGCCTGCTCCCTGCTTTCTGCCGCTATGGGCTCTCCGCCACTCCACTGCCTTACCCTTCCCTTTAACACCCGTCAACGCGCTGAAGCTCTCCTCAGTGGTCTGTCGCTTCCGCCTCAAACCAGGGCGTAATCAGCAGATGGGGAATGGCGAGGGCGGCGAGCGCGGCAAACAGCGAGCGGATACCCCGTGTATCGCCCGGCTGCATCATGCAGACCGTGATGGCTGCCAGCGCTAACGCGCTCAGCAGCACCGGCCAGGTGGCGCGCAGATAAGCTATATAGCCGGTACAGCCCAGTTGTTCGCGCCGCTGTGCTGTCTGCGGCAGGGCGTGCAGGATCAGGAAACCCATAGAAAAACCGACAAAAGGCGGCAGCAGCAGTAAGGCGAGCGTACCGGCGATAAGGCGCCAGTTGCGCTGCGTCACGCCGACGATCAACAACGCCGCTGCGGTGACACCGCCCGCCAGCGCCATGGCGGTGGTCAGGGCATCCAGGGCGGCGGCGTCCAGTCCGGCGCTGTGCAGAATTGTGCGCCAGCCAGCAGCGTGCAGAGTGGCCGGTGTGGCAATCAGACTGATGCCGCGGGCAAGACGTTCAGGCAGCGATCCGTCCGGGGCATCCTCAAGAGCAAAATGCAGCGCGGAGGCCAGCAGAAAACCGGGTAACGCCAGCGCCGGGCTGATGTGCCACCAGATAAGGCACAGCACCATCGCTACGCCATATCCGATCAAAAACAGCGGCTGTCTTTCCGGGCGCACGATGGCCAGATCGCTGGCACCATGCGCCATGCCGATCACACCAATGGCAATAACCGCAAACAGTAACTGACAGACAGGCGGACTGAAAGAGGCAGCCAGCGCTGCCCCCCATAATATGCCCCATCCGGCGCATTGCTGTGGCAGGGTCATACCCGGTCAGCGCTGTGTCGTTGCGAATGGCGCAGGGCTTTTTCCAGGTTAGCCGCCGCGTAAAAGGCGTAAAACACCTTGGCGATGACATCCAGAATTAAAAATGCCCAGACAGATGTGGCGTCAGTGATGATTTTTATCCCTTCCGGCCCCACCAGAAATACCACCGGATAGATAAACCAGACCACGGTTAACAGCGCGACATTTTTGTTGTAGCAGGCTGCCATCACGCTGCCTTTGGCAGCGGCGATAGCCCGCAGCGGCCCCCACAGCAAATAAACCACGCCCAGGAACGCCGCGCAGGACCACAAATACCACACCCATTTTGCAAACGGGGCTTCCGCCAGCGATGAGATCAGGCCGGTGACGATCATCATGACATCCAGCACGATAATGGCGGTTAAAAACCCACCCATTTCGCCAGGTTTGCCCTGCTCGTGGAATGCCAGCATCACCAGCCCTGCCAGCAAAATTGGTGTGGTAATTGACCAGTCCGCATAGCGCGCCAGGTAAACCGGGGTGCCACTGTCCAGCAGCACATTACCGAAGCCCAGCGCCATGGCCAGATACGCGGTGGCCGCAATAAACGGCACCGAGGCGTGCATCAGCGTATGATGGCGGGAAGGAAAGGTTTTACCTCCGGTGGCATAAATTGCCAGCGAGGCAATGGCCATAATCGAAAAGCCGATTGTAAAGGCGGTCTGGTCCATGCGAAATGCTCCTGTGCAGTCAGGCTGTAAATAATCCTGCGCGATGAATGATAAAAAAGGCGGTTATATTCCATTTAAAGAATATGCCTGAAGTATATGTCCTGTTCCGCACTCTGCAAATTAACCCTGGGCAGGTGGACTTCTGATGAAAAATAACGCAACAAAAACCGCTTTAACTGCGCCGTAATTAACCGGAAAAAGCAGCGGTTATGTAATAGAGTGTGTAAAGATATGTAGGTTGCAGGCAAAAATCTTATCCCACCGCCGTAAAAATGCGGAAATTAATCAATAAAATCATACAGATAAAAAGCAGCCACACCCGGTTAGCATAACTGGAACGAAAACCGTAAAATCCCGGTAAATTTATTTTTTATCCCGACCACCGTGTGTTTTTATGCTAAAGCGAGACGGATGCGGGTGGGCGTTATCGTGCTGCAGGTTCAGCGTAACGCATTATGCCCTTTCCGGCGCGAAAGATTATTTTCCGGCGGCTTATTCCCGCTAAAGCGGATGGCGGAAAAATAAGGCTTTCGCCGGCCAGCCAGCGGAACAGGCGATTGCGCCGTTTTCCGCGTTGCTGAATGTTCGCCGGCAGGGATGCAGGCAGGCATAAAAGCACGCCGGGCGTCACAGGCGTGTCTGATCCGCCACTGTTCAGCGGAAAGGCCAGTAAAAGAGAGCGGCCCGCGATAAGTTCGTTATCAGGAAGTGAAATACCGTGTTTTTTACCAGGCGCATTTCTGATGTCGGCAATAAACGTTTAATGACCGCCGTAATAATCACGCGCTGTATTCGCCGTGACTTTGTGACAGACCTCACACACCAGATGATTTCTGAAAATAATCTGCGGCGCAGAAAAATATTAAGGTTCAATTAATCTTAGCGGGGGATACTCCTTTCTATCCTGACGCAGAAGTTTAAACCAAAGGGGGCAAAAAAATCTTTTTATCGAAGCAACAGGGCTCCTGTAAGGCGGAGGGTGTTATTAACCCGTATAACAATCGTCGGCAACCTTTTTTATACACACAGCTATCCGTTACGTAAATAATAGTCAGCAGGCCGCCTTTACCGGCATGCTGATATAAAGATGAAAGTGGGTGCGCCCTCACCAGGGGAACACCAGTGAAATCTATCACGCGCACGTTAAATAAAGACCCGACTGAAAAGGGTCAATACGGTAACGCTACACACAGCAACATTATTATTTGCCGGCGTCATTAGCCGGCATCACAATAACAACACATTTGACGCGCCGCTTAACCGACATGTCACTATTCAGCGTAATCTGGCTAAACCAGACTGCCCCTGTCAGGTTGCGTATAATTCTTAAAAAAGCGCCCGGAGCCTTACCACCGGGCGCTTTTTCTTTATTCTGTGGCGCTGAACGGTCTGCCCGTCCCCCTACAGGAGTTTTCATGTTCGCACGCGCTGCCTCTGTCCTGCTCATGGCTATATCCACCCTGCCGGCATTCACCCTCGCGCCGGTCACCGCAGTTGCACAGCCGGTGCCGCCGCCGATTATTGCCGGTTATGGCGACGTAAACCGCCCGGTGAGCGGCGCGTTCGCACCCGATAAAAATCAGCACTACAAGCTGGTATTCCGCGTCAGCCAGGCGGCAGCCACACCTGGCACGGTGAATCCGGGCCTGAACGAGGTTGCCCGCGTCATCAACCTGTATGGCAGTGCTGGCGTGCCTGCCGATCGGCTGGACGCGGTCGTCGCCGTCAACGGCGGGGCAACGCCCGCAATGCTGGATGAACCTCATTACCGCAAGCTGTTTGGCACTGCCAACCCCAACCTGTCACTGATTCAGGCGCTGAGCGCGGCCGGGGTAAAAGTCACGCTGTGCAGCCAGGCACTGGCCTGGCACCACTATAGTCCCGCGTGGGTTGCCGCTCCGGTCATCCGTACCCCTTCTGCCCTGACCACGCTGGCCACCTTGCAAAACCAGGGTTATGCCTTACTGGACACCCAGGGCGCGCGCTGATGTGTAATCACCGGCTGGCAGTACTGCCCTGCCAGCCGGACGGAAGGGTCAATGACGCTTCAGGCTTTCGACCGGGCGTTACTCAATGGCTATCACCACTCCAGCAGACATGTGCACACTGTCCGGCAGACAATAAAAAGGCAGTATGACCTTTTTACGCTGTCGCCAGGCGTGCAGCGCTAAGGTTGCTTTCATCTCTGGTCTGACGCTTTTTCAGCGATTCGTGGAATCCCTTTTCAGATGCGCGTTGCCCCAGGGCTATACTGCAGCAGGCAGACTCATTTTTTGCCAGAAACGGTCAATCAACAGGACGTTAACGAGGCGGGCCATTATGCTACCGGGTGAATCTCATAAAATTGCACGCTCCAGCGCACTGCGTGCCGCCGTACTGGGTGCCAATGACGGCATTGTTTCTACCGCCAGCATACTCACAGGCGTAGCGGCAGCCAGCTCCGATCACCATAACGTGTTACTGGCCGGTATTGCCGGTGTCGTCGCCGGTGCCATGTCGATGGCAACCGGTGAATACGTTTCGGTCTCCTCCCAGTCCGATACCGAGCGTGCGGCGCTGAATGAAGAGCAAATCGAAATCGATGAAAATTTTTCCGCAGAGGTACATGAACTGGCCGCCATCTACGTGCATCGCGGACTGGCCCCTGACCTCGCCCGCCAGGTAGCGCATGCGCTGATGCAGCATGATGCGCTGGGTGCGCATGCGCGTGACGAGCTGGGCATTACGGAGTTCAGCACGGCACGGCCGCTTCAGGCTGCCCTGTTCTCCGCTGGCAGTTTCATGGCGGGCGCGATCGTTCCCCTGCTGGCCGCGCTGGCGGTTCCCGGCTCCGGCGGCATTACCTATATCGTCATCACCGCGCTTCTCTCGCTGGCCCTACTGGGTGCGCTGGCAGCCCGGGCAGGCGGTGCCCCGGTTTTGCGCAGCGTTATCCGGGTGAGCTTCTGGAGCAGTATGGCGATGGCCGCCTCAGGGCTGACCGGCAGTCTGTTCGGGCAGATAGCCGGCTAGCCGGCGCCTGTCGTAGCTTTCATCATCATTGAGGAACATGAGTTGGAGAACGCGTTTCCCCTGCTTGATGCGCAGGATGTCACTTTTTCACACCAGGGCCGGCGGCTGCTGCAGCCCGTTTCCCTGCAGCTGAACCGGGGAGACTGGCTGGTGCTGAACGGCCCTTCCGGCAGCGGTAAAAGCACGCTGCTGAAAATCCTGGCTTCCCTGCTTACGCCCGGCACCGGACAGGTTCGCTTTAACGGTCGCGATATCACAACGCTCAGACCGGAAACTTACCGGCAGCAGGTCTCCTACTGTTTTCAGGCTCCGCAGCTGTTTGGCGCAACGGTGTATGAGAATCTGGCGTTTCCCTGGCAGTTGCGCCAGCAGACGCCCCCGCGTGACCGGCTTATCGCGGCGCTGGCTAGCGTCAATCTCGCGGCGGAGATGCTGGATAAACCGGTTCAGCAACTCTCCGGCGGCGAAAAACAGCGTATCGGACTGCTGCGCAACCTGCAGTTTACGCCCGATGTGTTACTGCTGGACGAGGTGACCAGTGCGCTGGATGAGGAGAACAAACAGGGGGTGCAGGCGCTGATTTACCCGCTGGTGGCAGAGAAAAAGATCGCAGTGGTTTGGGTCAGTCACGAGGCTGGCGACGCACCACACGCCACCGGCCACCTCCAGCTTGGCGCCGCGGATCGGGAGAATCATCGTGAATCAGCATAATATCTCCGACAGTTCGCTACTGCTGTCGCTGTTGCTGGTGGGCATTGCGCTGCTCATCAGTCAGAAAGAGAAACTGGGCCTGAGCAAAGATATTCTGTGGAGCGTAAGCCGCGCCGTGGTGCAGCTGACCGCCGTCGGCTTTGTGCTGAAAACCCTGTTTGCGGTGAACAACAGCGTGCTGACGGTCTGCATGGTGCTGTTTATCTGTGTGAATGCCGCCCTTCACGCCGGCAAACGCAGCCGGGAACGCGCGTTTGCTATCTCGTTTATCGCCATTGTCAGCGGGACGGTGATGACGCTGGCGATCTTAGTGCTGAGCGGCGCCATTGCTTTTGTGCCGATGCAGGTGATCCCACTGGCCGGCATGATTGCCAGTAATGCTATGGTGGCAGTGGGACTCAGTTACAGCAATCTGCAGCAGCGGTTTACCGATCGTCGTCAGCAGATTCTGGAGATGCTCAGCCTGGGCGCGACGGTAAAACAGGCTTCTGCCTCCATTACCGGTGACAGCATCCGCGCGGCGATGCTGCCCACGATTGATGCGGCTAAAACGGTCGGTCTGGTGAGTTTACCGGGCATGATGTCGGGGCTGATTTTTGCCGGCATCGATCCCCTGAAGGCGATCAAATATCAAATCATGGTGACCTTTATGCTGATCGGCACGGCCAGCCTCTCGACGATTATTGCCGTCTATCTCGCCTGCCGCCGTTTTTATACCGCCCGGGCGCAGCTCAAATAGGCGCAGGCCCCGCTTACACCGCTTTTGCCAGGCAGGCCGTTTACTCCCGGTCGCGACAGGGGCCATAGTGGCGGATGCACGTGTAGCCGTTTTTTTCGCAGATCTGCCGCGCCCGCTGATTGGCCTTGCGGGTCGCCAGCCAGCGTTCACGATAACCCTGCTGCGTTGCCGCCTGCTTCAGATAAGCCCGCAGCGCAGCCATGTGCAAAAAGAGGAACGATGATTTTTACCACCACACCGCGACTTCATATCCGCGCCTTCAAACACGATGACGCTCCGGCGCTGCTGGATTATCTTGCGTCGCCGGCTGCGCCCTGCTTTCAGGATGAAAAGCTGCGCTCGCTGGCGGAGGCAGAACGTGACGTCGCAAAGCGGGCCGCCGACGCCTCGCAGTTTGCCGTCTGTCTGCAGCAAAGCGATCGGCTGATCGGCCATCTGTTTGCGGAAAACCGTGACGAACACGATCGCAACACCTGGTCTGTGGGCTGGCACTTTAATCCGCGTTACGGCGGTCAGGGCTATGCCACTGAAGCGGTTGCCGCGCTGTTTGCTTTTCTCTTTACGGAAAAAGCGGCGCGTCGCCTCTACGCCTGGGTGGAAGACTACAATGTGGCCTCGCAAAAGCTGTGTCACCGGCTGGGCATGCGCCAGGAGGGCTGTTTCCGCGAGTTTGTTTCGTTTACCTCCGCCGATGGCGAGGAACGCTATGACAACACGCTGGTGTTTGCGCTACTGAAAAAAGAGTGGGAGGCCGTTGCGTAACAACGCAGCAGCGCGGCAGGATTCTGCGCAGCCATTACACTGATATCAGGCCGCTTCGCCGCTGTAACGTCTTACCGGCGAGTCCGCATCTTTTCTACTTTGCGCAGGAACAATGCATGTCTGACGATCCAATAGCAAAATTTCATCAGTGGTGGGAAGCCGTGATCCGCGATGTACAGCCGAAGCATCGCGGCGCGATGTGCCTCTCAACGGTAGCTGACAACGGAATGCCCAGCGCCCGCTTTGTCGCCCTGAAAACGGCCGATGCCCGCGGATTCCTCTTCTGTACCTGGTTTAACTCACGTAAAGGCCAGGAGCTGGCCCGTCATCCCCATGCCGCGCTCACCTTCTGGTGGGAGGAAAAAGGCTGGCAGGTGCGGGTTGAAGGCGTCATCGCGCCGGTGAGCGCGCAGGAATCCGACGCGGCGTGGCACGATCGTTCGCGGGATGCACAGCTCACCACCGTCTGTTTCCAGCAAAGCCAGCCGCTGGCCACCGAGGCCGAGCTGGAAGTGCGGTTGCAGCAGGCGCGGCAGCAATACGAAGGTCAGCCAGTGCCCCGCCCGGCGCAGTGGGGCGGATTACGTGTGGTGCCGCAGTCGCTGGAGTTTCTCACTTTCCGCGACAATCGCCTGCATCTGCGCGAATACTTCAGTCGCGCCACACCGCAGTCAGACTGGGAGAAACGCCTGCTGCAGCCGTGACCTGTCAGGCCGCGGCGCGCCATGTTGACTATGCGCCACGGCCTGACGGCGGCTAAACCTGAAATTGTTCAACCATACCCTGCAACGCGCGCGCCTGCTCAGAGAGGGATTGTGATGCGGAAGAGGACTCTTCCACCAGCGCCGCATTGTTTTGCGTCACGCCATCCATCTGGCTGACTGCCACGCTGATCTGGGAAATTCCCTGCATCTGCTCATTAGAAGCCAGAGAAATCGTGTCCATGGCTTCCGCCAGTTCACTGACCATACCGACAATGCGCAGAATGCTCTGCCCGGTGCCAGAGGCAACCGCGACTCCGCTCTCTACCTGCGCCACCGCCTGCTCAATCAGCGATTTAATGTCCCGCGCGGCGGTCGCGCTGCGCTGCGCCAGCGTTCTGACTTCGCCGGCCACCACCGCAAACCCCCGTCCATCCTCGCCGGCACGTGCGGCTTCCACCGCCGCGTTCAGCGCCAGAATGTTGGTCTGAAAGGCAATGCTTTCAATCACCGCGGTGATGTCCCGTACCCGGCTGGCGCTGCGGGAGATTTCATGCATGGTGTCCGACATCTGTTTCATGTCTGCTTCACCGGCCTGCGCCAGCTGCGCGGTTTCACGCGCGGTTGACGCGGTGTGACGGGCGCTGGTCGTGTTGCTTTTCACCGTTGCCGTCAGCTGTTCCATGCTGGCGGCGGTCTCCTGAAGTGCTGCGGCTTGTTGCTCGGTGCGGGAAGAGAGTTCCGTATTACCCTGCGAAATTTCGTCAGCGGCCATTGCCACAGACGCGGAAGAATCTTTGATCTGTGACACCAGACCGCGCAGGTTTGCCTGCATGGCATCCAGGGATGCCAGCAGACTGCGGGTATCATTCGGCCGCAGCGTGACAGCTGATGTCAGATCGCCCGCCGCAATGGTTGCCGCCAGCGCCTGCGCCTGCGCGGGTTCGCCGCCCAGCTGACGCATCAGTACCCGGATGATGATCAGACAGGTCGCTGCACCGATCAGCACCGAGGCCAGCCCCAGCGCCATCAGTATCAGGCTGGCGTTATCTGTCCGACGGCTGTTTAACTCCACCGCCGTGCGGGTGTTTTGCATTTCCGCCTCGGTCATCACCTCAAGCCCTTTCAGCAACGCAGTCTGTGCCGGTCGCGCGACCGTCATCAGAAAGGTGGTGGCTTCTGCGGCGCGGTTCTGCAACCCCAGCTGTCCGGCCTGCTCCAGTGCGGCGAGTGCCGCCTGCTCTGCCGCCATAACCTGCTGCATCCCTTCCCGCCCCTGGGCGGAGGCGTCACTTTTCATCATCTCTTCCAGCGCCTGACGGCTCGATAAATAGAGCGCCTTCTGTTTCTGCAGGCGTTCCCATTCCGGTTGCATGTCTTTCATCTCCGTCAGCAACACCATGTTGCGCGCGGCGATAGCCATATCCCGAATGCTGCCACGCATATTCAGCGCCAGCTGGTACTGCTTCATTTTCACGTTTACGGCGTTGTCCATTCCCTCCCGCGCCTGGTTCAGCGCATTCAGCCCGGTGCCGATGCACACCACGAACAGTAAAATTAATAAACCAAAGCCGCTAAAAAGGCGGGTTGATATTTTCATCTGACGCATCCCATATGCAAATTATGAATAAAGACACTATCGGTCGCGCAGACCGGCACATGAGAGGAAAAGGAAAATATTTTTTACCTATCCCGCTATGTAAAATTCAGCGGGTGGGCTGCGGGAAAACCTGCGATAACGCAGCCGCTAAGTCTGATTAAGCGGGAAAATAGTGAAAAAATAATATAAATTATTGTTTTTAATAAATTTAATAATCAATTCACAGCGCCTGAAAATCCAGGCTGTATCTGGCGATGGGTTCTGCGCGACGTTTGCAAAGCAACCTTTCGGGCCATATCGTTAAATATAAGTTAAGCAAAACTTTTTTAATTATTTGCTGAAACTAACGTCCCACAGGCTGACGTTAGACGGAGTAATGTTTTATTTCATCGCTCTGGCACAACCCTAAAAGCAACGTATTGAAAATAAAATTAATCTGGCAGGTAAACCCGCGTTAATTAACGGTGAAACAGGGTAAACTTTTTTACCTGGCACGCATCAGAAGCTGAGCCGGAACGGACAAGGGAAAAGATGTCATGCGCTGTTTCCCGGCAGGCGGGATAAGCAGAAAAAAAGCCCCTGAGGCGGGGGGCAAGTAAGCACTATCATCATAAATCCCTGGCATGATGAAAGTATTGGTGCGCGGATAATGCATGCCGTCAGGGCGATGTTTTCTTACCCTGGCAGAGGGTGTCAGGCCGCCCTGCAGCCCGTTATTGATGGGTTAACGTCTTCGCCCTGAGGCAGTAAACGTCTTTTTCCACCCTGTGTTTTCAGGCCCACCGGTGACGCCGGAAAAAACCCGCTTTTGCAAGCGGGTTGAGCGAAGAAACTGCTCCAGGGTTCTTTAGGAGCCGGCGCCAGCAAGCACCCGCTCAGGGTAATTTTGGTTTAGCCTGGCCTGACATGCAAACGAGGCGGCGCGATAAAATGGGGCTCCGGTAACGCCTTTTTAACAGGCCGTTATCCTGCTGGCCGCGCAGCCCCATGCGCTGGGTTTGGGTTGCGCCTCAGGCATCTTCTGACCTGAAAATCATCGCTTTCACCGCCTGCGTTTTGTCACTCTAGTCAAAAACACCCTCTTCCTGCGGGAGCACCCGAATGCCTGAATACCGTTTTTATACAAAAGGAAAAAAACGGGTCGTGCTGGAGAGCGCGGCAACGGACGAAGCCAGCGCATTACGCACGCAGGGATACTGGCCACAACCGGAGGTGATCGCTGCCAGCAACCGTGCTGCTGCAATGGCGCGCTTCAGCGATATCCGCCGGGAAAACCGCCTCGATCAGCATCATTTTTTAGCCGGTGCCGGCGCGATGCCATGGATAGGTGTGCTGACAGCAATTTGCGCGTTCCTGTTGCGCCGGAAACAGCGCTGAGAAATGCCTGCCGGACTGCCCGACCGTACACGGCAGGCCGCCCGATGGCATGTTCAGCGCAGATCGGCACGATCGCCGCGCGTGGTGGGCTGTGATATGACAAGAAACTCAACCGCGCTATCCGCGTCGTTTCTGGCCTGATGCCGTGCCCCTGGCGGGATTTCCAGTCCCTGCATGGCGTTGATGTGGTGCATTTCCCCTTCCATCTCCATGGTAAGTACCCCACTGAGCACATAGAAAAACTGTCTGGCAACGGCGTGAACATGCCGCTGTTCCGCTGCCCCGGCCGGCATCTTTTCATGGATAACCAGCAGGTCCTGCCGCTTCAGCAAATACCATCCGTCACACTGCTCACCCCAGCTGTAGTGCTCTGCATTGTCCTTTGAAATCATTGCTCACTGCCTTTTCGTTTCATGGTCGATGTAAGTTCGCGTCGGGTTTTTACACGCGTGGCCCGGTTCAGCTTGTTTCACGCTGCCAGGTAAAACGACCTTACCACAGCAGACGGCACACCCCCTTACTGGCGGTGCCTGCGGCTATCCCGCGCTGGCGGGTCGCCAAATAGGCGCTCGTATTCGCGGGTGAACTGCGTCAGGCTTTCATAGCCGACCGAGGCGGCGACAGCCGCCACCTTGCCCCGCATGAGCAGAAGCTGACTGCGCGCCGCGTAGAGCCGCAAATGCTTCTGATACTGCAGCGGTGTTAACCCGGTCACCGCTTTAAAACGGCGATGAAAAACCGACAGACTCATGTTTGCCATGCCAGCCAGCGCAGCCATCCGCACCGGCTGCGCGTAATGGCTTTTCAGCCAGCTTATCGGCCTTTGCACCGCCGAAAAGTGGCTGCTGACATCCGCCGCCTGACGCAGCAGCTGTCCCTGCGGACCACACAACAGGCGGTAGAGCAATTCACGCTCGGCCAGCGGTGCCAGCACAGCAATGTCGGCAGGATGATCCCGCAGACGCAACAGCCGTAACCAGGCCGCCAGCAGCATATCATCGGCTGCCAGCACCGCCATGCCTTTACTCAGCGGCGCGTCTGCTGTCGCAGGCATCGTGCAGATCAGATCGCTGAGCAGCGCAAAATCCAGCGTCAGGCGCACGGCCAGATAGGGCGCATCAGCCTCTGCCACGGTGACCCTGCCCGTCGCAGGCATATCAGTTGCGGCGATAAACAGCTCCCCGGCGCGGTAATGCACAGACTGTGTGCCGATCTGCAGCTGTTTTTCTCCCTGCAGGATCAGACTGATAAACGGCGGATACACTTCCGGCGCCAGGTCGAGCGGGCGTGTCACGCGGTATAGCATAATGCGCGGCATCAGGGCTGACAGACGTTCATCCTCATGGTGGTCCCTCACCCAGGCTTTCATTACGGCGAGCGTCTCTTTCATTGTGGGCTGTTCACTGGTTAGGCCGCAGCGGGCAGAAAAGCAGAATCAGGCAAATTTTAGACAGGATCAGGGCCGCTTGCCAGCGCGGTGCCGGTTAGGCTGTCATGACCCGCAGCATTGCGCAGGGCAGTGCCGGAGACAACCCTCAGGAGAAGATGATGAACCTTCAGAATGCGGTGATAGTGATTACCGGCGCATCGTCCGGTATCGGCGCGGCAACCGCCCGGGCGGCGGCACAGGCAGGCGCGCAGGTCGTGCTGTTAGCACGGCGTAAAGCGCGCATTGACGCGCTGGCCGCGACGCTTCCGGCTGCGCTGGCCATTGCGTGTGATGTCACCCAGACCGATCACATCCAGCAGGCCGTGCAGCAGACGCTTCGCCATTTCGGACGCATTGATGTGCTGATTAACAACGCGGGCCAGGGGTTATACGCTGGCATTGATGCGATTGCGGCAGCGGACTTTCGTGCCTTGCTGGAGCTTAATCTGATTGCGCCGCTGATGATGATGCAGGCTGTGATTCCGCCTATGCGCCAGCAGGGTGGCGGCAGCATCATCAACATCAGTTCCGGCGCCACCCTGGGGATCTATCCGGGCTCGGCCGCGTATACCAGCACCAAAGCGGCGCTGAATATGATCTCCGGCGTGGCACGCCTTGAGCTGGCGTCTGCCGGTATCTGCGTCTCGACTTTTTATCCCTTTATGACCGCGACCGAATTTTATCAGGCGGTCCAGTCCGGACAGCATCAGGCAACGCAACAGGAAACGGAGAGCGCAGCCGTGATGCATTCCCCTGAGCAGGCTGCCGCGGTGATTTTACAGCTGATTATCAGCGGCGCGGCGCAAAGCGATGGCGTGCCGGAGGCGTGGGGCGGCAGCTACCGGGAAGCGCCTGACGCTACCGGGAAAGCCGGGAAATAGCGCCTGGCCGACGGACCCGTTTCAGCCGCCGGCCAGGCCATGCCGCACATCGGCAGGCGCGCGATTATCCCTGGCGGCTGAACACCAGCTTCAGACCGGCAACCGCAAAGCAGCAGGCTAACAGCGCATCCAGGCCGCGCCGGATACGGCGATAGAATGCGCCCATGGCGGCCGTCGAGAACAGCAGCGCATAACCGCAAAACACCGTGATGCAGATTGCCGCGCAGCCGCCGATAATCAGCGGTAGCGTGGCAGCCGCCGCGTCGGGCTTGAGCGCCACAGACATAATTGCCACCCAGGTCAGGATCGCTTTCGGGTTGCCCACATGCATCAGCATCCCCTGGCGGAACAGCCGGCCAAAACTGCTTTTCGCCAGGCTCTCTTCCGGCCCGCTCACCTCTGCATTACGCAGCGCCGACTTCCCGGCTTTGAACGCCAGCCATAACAGATAGAGCCCGCCGGCGATTTTCAGCACAATCAGCAGCTGAGCGAAGGTGGCCAGTACGGTCAGCACTCCGCAGGCAGCCAGCAGGGCCCACAGCATAGAGCCGCCAATAACGCCGGCCGCCAGCGCCAGGGCCGCGCCGCGACCGTTTTTCATGGCGGTCCCCATGATCGCCATATTGCTCGGCCCCGGGCTGGCCGTGGCGACAAAATAGGTGGTGTAAATCAACAGTAATTCCTGTGTCAGCGCCATAATGTCCTCTGCGGTGGATGATCCTTACTCCCCTGTTATATCGGCCTGCGTAACACATTACCATCCTCATCCGTGCAGCAGGCCTGCAGACGCCGCGCCTTACGGCGTTACGTTCGCCGGTTGCAGGGTATGACTGGCATAGCCTGCCGCGAGGGCTGACAGCGTACAGGTTGCACAGGAAAATCATCTGATAAAGGGGTCAATACGGCGTCAGTTCACGCTTAAAGGGCTCTGATGCGTCAGCACAGAGTGCGCCGGTGGGCAATCATAACAGTCGCTCCCGGCGGCGCGGGATTAATCCCGACATCCTTGCCTGGTCCGGGCAATATGCGAATCTGGAGGGAGAATCCCATGAAAAACATGTGATTTTCGAATTTCCTTCGTTTGCTGAAGCCAGACGCTTTTACGACAGTCCGGCTTATCAGCAGGCGAGAGCGCTACGCGCCGGGGCGGCTCAGGCAACGTTTGTACTGGTGGAGGGCGCGGGACGTTGAGGAAAGACACTGTACTGCCGGCTTAGCGCAACGGCAGATCTTCCGGTCAGAAAAACTGATAGGAACCACCCCGGCGCGCTTTCGCCTGGTACATCGCTTTATCGGCCTGCTCAAACAGCACGGCGGCATCCGGCTTTGCAGAGCCGGCAAGGCTGATGCCAATCGCCGCGCCAATGCGCACTTCCATGTTATTCATTAAAAAAGGCTCACGCAGGGTTTCCAGCATCCGCCGGGCGATACCGGCGGCAGCGTCACGCGTTCCGCACTTCGCGGCCACCACAAATTCGTCGCCGCCCAGTCGCGCCACGGCATCGCCCGGACGCATGCAGCGCTGCAGCCGCTCGCTGACCTGCTGCAGCAGCACATCGCCGGTGGCGTGGCCCATTGAATCATTCACCGCTTTAAAGCCATTGAGATCGATAAACATCACCGTGGTGAGCGCCGGATGCTGCGCCAGCATCCGCTTCACCCGGTCAGTGATCCAGGCCCGGTTCGGCAGGCCGGTCAGCGTGTCGCGGGTCGCCAGCGTTTCCAGTTTGTGCAGTTTCTCTTTGTCGCGGGAAATGTCGCGCGAAACCAGCACCGCGCCGATGTTTTTGCCGCTGGAGGGATCGCTGACACCGCACGCCTTGGTGCCAAGGGCCACATAGTGCCCGTCGCGATGCAGCTTGCGCACCTCGACGACGTCCGCCAGCTCGCCACCGCTAAAAATATGCCCCAGCGCCTCGCTGGCTGGCGTCTGGTCGTCGGGATGCAGGAAATCCACCACCGGCCGGCCAATTATCTCATCGGCGGACCAGCCAATCATTTCGCAGTAGGAGGGAGAGATAGAAACATATCGCCCTTCGGTATCGCAGTGCGCGATCAAATCGGTGCTGTTTTCAATCAGCAGCCGGTACTCTGTTGCCGTACGCAGCGCCTCTTCCAGCGCTTTGCGCTGGCCGGTGATATCAATAATGAAGCCGTTATATTGCCGGTGTGACGCACCGGCATGGTCATCCGGCAGGCCGGATACAATGACGTGCCGCGTGATGCCGTCCAGACACTGAATGGGCACTTCCAGATGAAACGGGGAGACACACTCCAGCGCGGCGGTAAGCTGCAGCGCTATCCTGCCATCTTCATCCGCCTGCGCCAGCCGCAGCCAGGCGCACAGCGTCACACCTTTCAGCGCCGGCATCAGGCCAGCCGGACTCTCCTGGCTGCTGACGCAGATGCCCCGTGCGTCCGTGGACCAGACAGCGGAAAAAGTAGGGGTGATCACAGGGGTCATGGTCGGCTCCGTTGTTTGCTGACGATACAAAACGGGCAGGCTGCCCGGTGTTACAGACTTTCTGATCGCCATCGTTGCCGCCTTCACCCGCCGGGAGGGAGTGCGGTAAAAATGTTCAGTTACGCGACTTCCATGCTGGCCGGTGACGAAGAGGGTAGCCATTCGCACGGCGTCATTCATGCACTGCAGGGCAGACACGCCTGTATGACGGGATTCCGGGTCAGAAGTCATTACCCGGGTTATCGGCCATGCCGCCGCGAATCTTTAATCTGCACCGCTGCACAGGAAGACTATGCGGTCTGCGTCACATCCGGTTGCCCTTTCTCCCTCTGCGCGTCAGAACGTGTAGGTAAACCCCGCCAGCGCACTGAGCTGGTTACGCTGCGCCACCAGCGGGCTCTCCGCTGCGTGCGCGTCCAGCCACGTATAGCCCGCGCTCAGCAACGATCCCCAGTGCGCATCAAACTGATGACTCCAGCTAAGGTTGGTGGTCATGCCGTAAAATCCGCCGGCGGCGTCATAGCGACGAAAACCGCTGCGGCGGCTCTGTGCGGCACTGACGCCATACCAGGTGTTAATGTAACGCGCATCGCCCCATAACCCTGCCGCAGAGAACGCCAGCGTGTCAGTGCTTCCCTGAAGCGGAACCAGCGTTACTGACGCCTGATAGTTCACGCCCTGCGCGTCGCTGAGCGGCAGCGTGGCTTTGCCTTCCACGATCAGCCACGGCGTCAGCGACCAGCCCAGCGCCAGAGCGGTATTTGCCGTAGCGCGAATACTCCCCATGCCTTTCAGCCTGTCTGCGCCGTCTCGCCAGTCCGAATCGCGATCGCTGCGGCCCAGGCTGTAGCCCAGCGAATGCTCCAGATAAATGCCGTTATCGGTTTGCAGGTCATAGCCAATCCCTTTCTGCGCATCGGCAAAAAAAGCGCCTTTGCGCGCCTGAAACACCGGCACCGGTTGCAGGCGCAGGCTGTCGCTGCCGCTGTAGCGCGGCGCGGACTGCGCGCCCAGCCCAAGGGTCACGCCATCCTGCGGGTCATCCGCCCGTACCGGGATGGCGGCGCTGATTAAGGCCAGGCTACTCATGTACAAAAATGCGTTTCTGGTTATCATCGTGTTGCCTCGTTATTTGTCTCTCTTCCGCCCCTTGCCCGGGCGGCCGCAGTGCGCATCAGGAGTATCCCGTGGTTGTATCAATAAACCACCAGGGATTTATGAAGAAACTGTCAAGGTGAAGCATGCAGAACAAAACTATTTTGATTATCGAGGATGACGCCGATGCGGCTGAGGTGCTGGAGGCCTATCTGCGCCGGGAAAATTACCAGGTGCGTATTGCGGCAGACGGGCTGGCCGGGCTGGCGATGGCAGAGCGCTGGCAGCCCGATCTGGTGCTGCTGGATATTATGCTGCCCGGCCTGAACGGAACAGAAGTTCTGGCGAAAATCAGACGCGTCAGCGACGTACCGGTGATCATGGTAACCGCAATGGGCGACACGCCGGACCGCATCGGCGCGCTGCGCTATGGCGCAGATGATTACGTGGTAAAGCCCTATCATCCCGGCGAAGTGGTCGCCCGCGTGCAGGCGGTTCTGCGGCGCAGCAGCGCGCGGACACCGCAGGAGGAGATCCTGCGCTGGCAGGGGCTGGAGGTCAATACCGCCGCGATGACCATTACGGTCACCGGGCCAGGCGCCCGGCACACCCGCGTTGACGCCACGCCAACGGAATTCTCTCTGCTGGTGACAATGATGCGGGCACCGGTGCGCGCGCTGAGCCGCCAGTATCTGCTGGAACAGTGCCTGCCGGAGAGCGATGCGCTGGAGCGCGTGGTGGATACCCACGTGTATAACCTGCGCCGTAAGCTGGAGAGCGCCGGCATCCATGACGTGCTGCTTAACGTCCGCGGCGTCGGCTACCGGTTTCGCCAGCCATGAAAGAGAAACGTCCGCAAACCCTCTGGCGCTGGCTTTGTCTGCGCATCCTGACGCTGGCGATTGGCACCGTGGTGCTGATCGCGCTGTGCATGTGGCTGCGCTTCACGGTGCAGTATTTATGGATTACGCACCATATGCCGCCCGAGGTGCTGCAGGCCTTTGAGGCGCTGCGTGAACATCCTGAACGCGATCCGGCCCGCTACCATGCGATTGTCGATCGCTGGTGGGGCATTCGCTACACCGATCCTTCTATCGCCTCCTCCGACTGGATTACCGTCGGCATCCTGGTCATGGTAACGATCCCTTTCATTGTTTACTTTGGTCTGCGTCATGCCCGTCCGCTGTCGCAGCAGTTCAGTGCGCTGCGCCACGCCGCTGACGCGGTGACCGCCGGGCGGTTTGATGCCCGCTCGGCTCTGATTACCGCAGCCCCGGCGGAAGTGCAGCACTTTGCCGCCGACTTTAACAGCATGACGCAGCAACTGGCGCACTATGAACGGGAACTGCGGGCCTCGCATGTGGCGATGGCGCATGAGCTGCGCTCCCCGCTGACGGCGGCCATTGGCCGGCTGCAGGGGTTGATCGATGGCGTGTTTGAGGCCGATCCCCGCCATCATCATCTGATCATGAGCCAGCTGCGCTACCTCAGCCGGCTGATAGATGACCTGCACCTGCTTTCGCTGGCGGATGCCGGGCAGCTGATTCTTGAACCGGCAGCCTGCGACGCCGCGGAGCTGCTGCGTGAACGCATCGCCTGGCTGAAACCGCAGCTGGATAGCGCAGCCATCACCGTGACGCTGAACGTGGCCGATCGCGGCACGCTCTGTGCCGATGCGTTTCGGCTGGGCCAGGTGTTTACCATTTTGCTGGAAAATACCCTGCGCTATGCCGGGCCGGGCACGGCTCTGAACATCAGTCTGCGGCGGCAGGCGACACACTGGGTCATGGCCTTTGAGGATACCGGACCCGGCGTGGCCCCCGACTTTCTCAGCGCAATGTTTGAACGCTTCAGCCGCGGCGACACCTCGCGGGCGCGTCATTCCGGCGGCAGCGGGCTGGGGCTCTCTATCGCGCGGGCAATCTGCCGCGCGCACGGTGGCGATATCTGCGCCAGCCTGCCGGCAGGCGGCGGTTTATGTCTGCGGATCACCCTGCCCGCACGCTGACGCACGCTTTTCTGCCATCTTGATATTTTCTTGACCATCCATCCGCTGAATCTCGATAGTCAGCGGATGTAATGGCGCTGTCTTATTACAGGATATGCGCCATGACTGATGAACTGACCCGCCTGCTCGGCTCCGCCGCTGACCATTTGCTCAGCATGCGGCGGCTGAATGCCCTGCTGCCATTGCTGCCCGCCGCACTCACGTTGCTGCTCACCCTGACCGGCTGTGGTCAGCCACCTGTCAGCGCGCCAGCGCCGCCGCGTCCGGTAAAAACCCTGACGGCACCGGCGGCCACCCGTGCTGCGTCCCTCAGCCTGACCGGCGAGGTGCGGGCCCATGATGAGGTTGCCCTGAGCTTCAGGCTGGCGGGCAGCGTGCTGACGCGTCGCGTCGACATTGGCGCCCGCGTGGAGGCTGGTGAGGTACTGGCAACGCTGGATGACCAGACGGGACAAAATCAGCTAAGCAGCGCCCGGTCAGAGGTGGAAAGCGCCCGTGCTGCGGCACAGCTGGCCGCGCTTAATCTCAGGCGCCTGCGTGCGCTGATGCCTTCCGGCGCCATCGCCCGGGTACAACTGGATACGGCGCAGTCCGACTGGCAGACCGCCCGCGCCCGTCTGGAGAGCAGCACCGCCGCATTGAATACCGCCCGGGAGAATCTGCGCTGGGCCACCCTCACCGCCCCGGCCGGCGGCGTGATTACCGGCGTCAGCGTTGCAGCGGGCGAAGGGGTCAGCGCCGGTCAGACGGTGCTGACGCTGGCACAGGGCGATGGCCGGGACGCGGTCGTGGATGTGGCCGACCCCGCCGTGATCGCACGCCACGCGGGCGATCCATTGCAGGTTACGCTGCTTAACAGCCCGGCAATTGCTGCCACCGGACGGCTGCGCGACATCAGTCCGCAGGCCGATCCGCAGACCCGCACGTGGCGGGTTCGTATTACTCTGATCAATCCGCCGCCAGGCATGATGCCCGGCGCCAGCGTCATCGTAACCTTGCCCGCGGCCGGTGCCGCGACCCTTGCCCTGCCCGCCACCGCGCTGACGCGCCTGGCCGGACAGCCCGCCGTGTTTGTGCTGGACACCCGCACCTGGCGCGTGCAGCGTCGCGTTGTGGTCATCGATCACTACTCCGCCACGGCCGTATTTGTCAGCGCGGGCATCCGCCCTGGTGAGCAGATTGTCACCGCCGGGGTCAGAACCCTGCGCGATAATGAGCGTGTGGCTGGCGAGGCGGGTAACGACGAATGAAAACCCCATTTAACCTCTCCGCCTGGGCACTGCAGCGCCAGCAGCTGATGGCGTTTCTGATGCTGTTGCTGATGGCGACCGGCGTATTCTATTACCAGCAGCTGACGCGCAACGAAGATCCAGCGTTTACCATCAAAACTGCCGTGGTTTCTGCACAATGGCCGGGCGCGCCGCTTAACGATACCGTGCAGCTGCTGACCGATCCGCTGGAAAAAACGCTGCAGACGCTGCCCTGGCTCGATAATGTTCAGAGCGAAACGCACGCCGGGCGCAGCGTCATTTTTGTCAATCTGCGTGACGACACGCCGCCAGATCGGGTGCCGGCAATCTGGTATCAGATCCGTAAAAAGATGCAGGATAGCGCGCCTTCGCTGCCGCAGGGTATACAGGGCCCGGCGGTCAATGATGAATTTGACGCCACTTACGGCACCCTTTATGCCTTAACCGCAGACGGCTTCAGTCTGCGCGCGCTGCGCGACCGGGCGGAGGCGATACGCCGCGATCTGATGACGCTGCCGGATGTGGAAAAAATCACGCTGCCCGGTGAGCAGGAGCAGCAGCTGGTTATCGCTTTCTCGCCGCGCAGGCTGGCCAGTATGGGTCTGAGCCTGCAGCAGGTCAGCGATGCCCTGCAGGCGCAGAATGCGGTTGAGCCGGCAGGGACCGTGCGCACAGCGGATGACCTGATCGCGCTGCGCGTCAGCGGCGCGTGGCGCAGCGCGGCGAGCCTGCAAGCGGTGACGCTCTACCTGAATGGCCACTATGTGCCGCTCACGGCGATTGCCACCGTGACCCTGCAGGCAGCCGATCCGCCCGCGCCGCTGTTTCGTGTTAATGGCCAGCCAGCGGTCGGGCTGGCCATTGCCATGACACCCTCCGGGAATATGCTGGCTTTCGGACAGGCATTGCGCGCGCGCATGCAGGCGGAGGCGCAGCGTCTGCCGCATGGCATGTCATTGATTCAGGTGGCTGACCAGTCCCGCGTGGTCAGCGAGGCGATAGCCGGCTTTGTGCGGGTGCTGATCGAAGCGATCGCCATTGTGCTGGCGGTCTCCTTTGTTTCACTGGGCCTGCGTGCCGGCCTGGTGGTGGCGGCGGCGATTCCGCTGGTGCTGGCAATGACTTTCAGCGGTATGCACCTGGCGGGCATAGGGTTGCAGCGCATCTCTCTGGGCGCGCTGATTATTGCGCTGGGCCTGCTGGTCGATGACGCCATGATCGCCGTAGAGACCATGGTCTCCCGGCTGGAAGCCGGCGACAGCCGCCGCGATGCCGCCAGCTATGCGTTCCGCACCACCGCTTTCCCGATGCTGACCGGCACGCTGGTGATGATTGCCGGTTTTATCCCGGTGGGATTTGCCGCTTCCAGCGCTGGCGAATACTGCTACTCCCTGTTCGCGGTGGTGCTGATCGCCCTGCTCAGTTCGTGGGTCGTGGCCGTGCTGTTTTCTCCGCTGATTGGCAGTTGGCTGCTCCCGGCGCGCGTTGCATCGCCCACCTCTGCACCTGGCCTGGCTGGCCGGCTCTATCGTCAGCTGCTGAGTTGGGTGCTGCAGCATCGCCGGATAACGCTGACGCTGGCGCTGATGTCACTGTTACTGGCCACGCTGGGAGCGATGTCGCTGCAGGGCGGGTTTTTCCCCGCGTCCGACCGGCCGGAACTGCTGGTCAGCCTGACGCTGCCAGCCAGCGCTTCGCAGGCAGCCACGCTACGTGAGGTGCAGCGGCTGGAGCAGGCGCTGCAGGGCAACGCCGCCATTGATCACTACTCTGCGTATGTGGGTAGCGGTGCGCTGCGTTTTTACCTGCCGATGGAGGTGCTGCCAGACGATGAAAACACCGCGCAGTTCGTGGTGGTGGCGCGCGATCTGGCGGCCCGCCAGCGCCTGCAGACGCAGCTGACCGCGCTGCTGGCGCGGGATTTTCATACGCTGACGACCCGCGTTTCGCCGCTGGAGCTGGGGCCGCCGGTTGGCTGGCCGGTGCGTTACCGGATCAGCGGGCCCGATTACGCCCGGGTACGTTCGCTGGCAGAAACGCTGACGCGCGTGCTTGGCAGCTCTTCGCTGACGCGTGAGGTGAATCAGACCGCCGGCGAGCCGCAGCGTGTCATCACCTTTGTTGTCAACCAGACCGCCGCGAGGGCGGCTGGTCTCTCTTCTGCCGCACTGGCGCAGTATCTCAACACGTTGTGGTCGGGTCGCGTGGTGACCACGGTGCGTGAGGGCAACCGGCTGATTGATGTGGTACTGAAAGCTGACGCCAGTGCCAGGGAGGATCTCAGCCTGATCGCCTCGCTGGTGCTGACCTCCGCCAGCGGCGCAAAAATTCCGCTGGCGCAGATTGCCCATCCTCAGGCCGGGCTGGAAGACGCCGTGATCTGGCGGCGGCAGCGGCTGCCGTTTATCACCGTGCAGATGGATGCGGCGCCCGGCCTGCGCGCAGAGGATGTCTCTGCCGGATTACAGCCGGCCATCACCCGCTTTCGGGCGCAGCTGCCGCCCGGATACCATCTGCAGGAGGAAGGCGTCGTTGCGGAATCCGGCAAAGGTAACCAGTCCGTCATCAGCATATTGCCGGTGACGCTGGTGATCATGCTGGTGCTGCTGATGATCCAGCTGCAGCAGATATCACGTATGCTGCTGGCACTGGCGATGGCGCCCTGTGGCTTGCCGGGCGTGGTGCTGGCGATGCTGCCCACCGGCACGCCGCTGGGCTTTGTGGCGCTGCTGGGCGTGATCGCACTCGCCGGGATGATTATCCGCAATGCGGTGATACTCATCACCGAAGCAGAGAGCAACCGGCGCGCAGGCTATGCGGCCGATGACGCCATTGCCTGTGCCGCATTGCATCGCGCCCGTCCGATCATTCTGACAGCCTGCGCAGCCATTCTTGGCATGCTGCCCATCGCGCATCAGGTATTCTGGGGGCCGATGGCACGTGCGATTATTGGCGGACTGGTGGTGGCCACGCTGGCAACCCTGACGCTGCTGCCGGCATTATTAAGCCTGCTGATGCAGGCGGAACAGACGCGCGCGCAACGCAAAACGGCACTGCGCCGCCAGCAGGAATAACGCGATTGATATCCGGCAACGCTTTTCAGCCCGCAACAGAGGTAACCTGACGATGACAGATCCTGAACGCGCCTACCGTGCAGCCAACCAGCAGACGCTGGCCCTGTGGCAGGAAAAGGCGGACATCGGTGCCGTTAAATCATCGCACTATTATGATCCTGACCGGCTGGCGCTGGCAGCCGGCATAAAACCGGCGCTGACCAATCCGGTCGCCCGGCTGCTGCAAGGTCTGCAGCAGCTGACAGCCGGCGATCCGCTGGCCGATGTGCTGCCGGCAAGCGGCTTTCATTTCACCTTTTTGCCGATCACCCTGCCGCTGTTTGCAGCAAACGCGCCGCTGCCGGCCAAAACCACCGCGCTGGTTGACCTCTGGCAGCCCTATCGCGCGCAGCCGATTGTCATCCGGCAACTCCGGCTGGTGGCGTTACCCGCACAGCTATTGCTGGCCGGGATCCCCGATGCCCCGGCGATCGCCCTGCGCCACGCCTTTTGCGAACGGGTGGCAGGTTCTGCCTGGCAAAATGAACTGCGGCAGCGACACGGCAGCGGTCCGTTACCCGCGCCGTTCTGGCACAGCACGCTGCTGCGTTATCAGGCAGACCGCCTGCCTGCGCCACTGCGGGCCTGTTTTTTTCGCCAGCAAACCTTTGACTTTGGGGCAGTGTCAGCCCCGCTCATGCTGGCGCGCGTCAACTACAACTGGACGGTATGCGAGCCGATTGATCATCCGATGCCCGCGCCGCAGCGGGAAGCGGATCGCTGACGACACCCTGCTGCAGAACCCGCGGAAATCAACAGGCAGGCATATTTCGGTGTGCACCGAAGCATGCTGCGCGCGCGACGATAAACTCTCTGTACATTCACGCAGGAGCTAAACCATGATTGCCGTCCTTTTTGAAGCTGAAGCACGACCAGAGGCGCTGGCGCGCTATGTTGAACTGGCAGCAGAAATGAAACCTTTGCTGGCAGACGTACCGGGATTTGTCTCTGTAGAGCGATTCCAGAGCCTGCATCAGCCTGGGAAAATTCTGTCGCTATCGTGGTGGCGCGATGAGGCGTCCATCGCAGCATGGAAGCAGAATGAAAAACATCAGGCAGCCCGGCTGGAGGGCAAACAGTCGATCTTCGCGCATTACAGCATTCGCGTTGCGCATGTGCTGCGGGATTACGCATCAGAGAAAGGGGATTCGGCCCATGTTTGATGTACATGTTCAGCTTAACTCTTCGCCGGGTGAACTGGCGGCACTGGGCACGCTGCTGGGCGCTCACGGTATCGGACTGGAGGGCGGTGGCGTGTTTACCACCTCCGCAGAAGCGCATGCCCATTTTCTGGTTGAAGAGGGTGAGAAGGCGCAGCAGCTGCTAACGGCTAACGGTTTCGAGGTACGCGGCCTGGCGCGTCCGGTAATCAGAAAATTAGCCCAGGCACGCCCTGGCGAACTGGGCGAAATTGCTGCCACCCTGGCACAGAATGGGATTAACATTCTGGTTCAATATAGCGATCACGCTAACCGACTGATTCTGCTTACCGATGATAATCGTCGTGCCGCAGACGTCACCCGCAAATGGGCGATCATGACCGAATGAAGGGTTTGAATACCGGCTATAACGCGCCATCCGCTGACGCGCTGGAGACATCAATGTCACAGGTTGCGTCAGCCTTAGCTGACCCATCAAGGGTGACGATGCTCTGCGCGCTGATGGATGGTCGTGCCTGGACCGCCACGGAGCTGGCGGTGCTGGCCGACATTGCCGCCTCCACCGCCAGCGGTCATCTGGCCAGACTGCTGAACAGCAGGCTGGTTATTTGCCTTTCACAGGGAAGGCATCGGTATTACCGTCTGGCAGGGCAGCATGTCGCCGGATTGCTGGAGAATCTGATGGGCGTCTCCATGCACGCCGCTGTTCCGCCTGCCACGCGGACGCCAGCGCATTTGCGCTATGCCCGCACCTGTTACGATCACCTGGCGGGTGAACTGGCGGTTGAGATGTATGCATTTATGCTACAGCAGGGATGGCTGGAGAGTGATGGCAGCGCCCTGACAGCGGACGGAAAACACCAGTTCGCACAGATGGGCGTCCTGCTGAATCCTGCCGCCCGCCGCAAATCCTGTTGCGCGTGTCTGGACTGGAGCGAGCGGCGGTTCCATCTGGGCGGTGAGGCGGGCTCGGCCATGATGACGTTTTTTATCAGCAAAGCGTGGATGACCCGCGTGACCGGCTATCGTGAAGTTCAGGTCACAGCGCGAGGGCGCCAAGCGCTTAAGCGGATCTTCAACCTGCCTGACGCCTGACCCGCCCGGCATATTTTTTACTGGCATCGCCGGGCGCAGGCTTGATTACGTCGGCTACAGCAGCACGATGCCAAAGCGTTTCAGCAGTAGCGCCCACAGCGCAAACAGCACCACGGTGATGACACAGGAGAGCAGCAGCGTCAGCCAGAAACCGATGCGCTGATAAAAAAAGGGAAACAGAATAAACATCGGCAGGGTCGGCACCACATACCAGAACGTGTACCAGGCATGGGCGCTGATTTTTTCCTGCGTCTGCCCTTCCAGTTTCATCCAGATCAGCACCAGCACGGTGACCAGCGGCAAAGCCGCCAGCAGACCGCCGAGCCGATCGCTGCGCTTTGCCGTTTCGGAGATGAGCACCACCATAAACGCGGTGATGGCATATTTGGCGATCAACCAGACCATTTGGATTCCATTGCAGAAAGGTAAACCGGCATGCGCAGGCGATGCCGGTGAGAAAAGGCACCGCAGTGCCAGCAGCCTGCCGCGTTACGGCATCATCCTGCGCAGCGTGTTATCGCGCAGAAAATAGTGATGAAACAGCGCGGCCAGCGCATGCAAACCAATCAGCCAGTAACCCAGCGGAGCCAGGGTTTCATGCCAGTCAATCAGCATGGCGGCCGTTTCCGGATCGGGCGCGGTGGCGACCGGCATATTCAGTCCAAACAGCGACCACGCTTTGCCGCGCAGATAGCGGGAGGTGAGCCCCAGCACCGGTAAAGTCACGAACAGCGCATACAGCAGCGTATGCACCAGATGCGATAATCCGGTCTGCCAGCGCGCCAGCGGCGGCGTAATGGCCGGAGTAGTTTTCCGTGTGCGCAGAAAAAGACGCGCCAGCATCAGCAGCAACACGCAAAAACCCGCAGAAAAGTGAGTAATCATCACGGCGTTGCGCTGCCAGCTGCCCCTCTCTGCCAGGCCACGCAACTCAATCGTCGCATAGGCGACAACCAGCAGTAAGACAGTCAGCCAGTGAAAAAGGATTTGCGACCGTGCGTATTTGTTCATCATTGATTTATTCTCATTGGTTTGCCCTGCTTCACTATATCAGCGAATTCTTATGCGAATATTAAGGGGTTACGGCTGCTGACGACAACTGCGCGGCTTATCCGGCCGCCAGCGCACACGCCGTTTAGTTCGCGGGCGCGGCATCCTCTATGCTCAGCAGATTATGCGTCTGTGCTTCGCGCGCCTCTTCTTTAAATAAGGAGTTATCTGCTATGCACACCCTCATTGTTACTGCTCATCCCGACGCCGACTCCTACACCAAAGCCGTAGCAGAGGCGTTTATTGCCGGGCTTGCAGAATTACCAGGTCATAGCTGGGAAGTGGCTGACCTGTTCGCAGAAGGTTTTGACCCGCGGTTTAACGCACAGGATAACGCCGTGTTCAATGGCCGCAGCGAACCCGCCGCCGATACGCAGGCAGAACAGCAGCGTATCGATCGGGCGGACCGGCTGGTGCTGGTGTTTCCGGTCTACTGGTGGTCAATGCCCGCGCTGATGAAAGGCTGGATTGATCGCGTATTCACCCAGGGCTGGGCGTTTGATTACGATGCGGAATCCGGCGTGCAAAAACGCTTAACGCACCTGAAAGCGCAGATCATTGGCATTGCGGGCGCCCCGCAGGAAACCTACCTGCGACGCGGCTACCTGGATGCGCTGCGCAAGCAGGTGGCAGAGGGCATTTTTGATTACTGCGGCGTTGAGGTGACCGCGCTGACACTGCTGCATCCGCTGGACAGCGCGGCACAACAGGCGGGATTAGCCCAGGCGCGCGCGCTGGGCCAGCAAAGCAGCGAAGCTGTTCACCAGGCAAACGCCTGCTAACGTTATCTGCCGCAGGGTCAGCCCGCGCTGCCGGGCAGCCCTGTTCACGGCAACGTATGCAGTTTTGCTGCGGCGTTAACCGTTGCCATCCGCCGCTTTTCTATGAATGGCGCGATCTGCGTCCGTACTTTTTCCAGCTGTGCCGGAGTGGCGGTGCGCGGTGAACCCGTGGCAAACGGCGGTGCGGGATCGTATTCCATCTGCAATTGCAGATCCTGCGCCACCTCGCTGCCATATAGCTCTGCGACCACGTTCAGCGCAAAATCAATCCCTGACGTGACGCCGGCCCCGGTAATGCGGTTGCGATCGCGCACCACGCGTTCCGCGACCGGCTGTGCACCCAATAACGCCAGCTGATCCAGCGAAGCCCAGTGCGTGGTGGCCTGATAGCCGGTCAGCAAACCGGCGGCACCCAGCACCAGCGAGCCGGTACAGACCGAGGTTACATAACGCACCTGCTCACTCTGCCTGCGCAGAAAAGTCAGCACCTCTTCATCCGCCATCAGATCAATCTGACCTGGCCCGCCGGGCACACAAATCACATCCAGCGCCGGACAGGTGGCAAAAGTGGTGGTGGGTTGCAGCTTCATCCCGCGATCAGACGTGACGCTCTCCAGCGTTTTCCAGATGAGATGAACCTGAGTATGCGGGGCGCGGGCAAACACTTCGAATGGACCCGTCAGGTCGAGCTGCGTCAGGGCCGGAAACAGCAGCAGGCCAATGGCGGTGGTGGCAGAATCACTCATAGCTTTCCTTTTCGGTGAGAAACAATGGCAACAGCAGGGTGAATCAGGCTGTGCGAACAGCATGCACCGGCTTTCCCGCCTGGCGCCAGCGTTTTCTTAACGGCTGTATGATGGCGGCGGGTGCCGGTGTCGATGGGGAGCGGAAGCGTATGGGTAGTGAGTCGCGGTTGCATCACCGTGCTGTGCCTGGCGTGGTCAGCGCCTGACGCGGTACTGGCGACAGGCGCTGGGGGACGGCCTCAGCTTTCCGGCGTGCTGGCAGAGTAGAGCGGCCAGGACTCAAACAGATAGCCGTCGAAATCAATGTCATCCACGTCTGAAAACTCCAGCAGCCGCTGCTTAACGTTCTCCAGATGCTGCCACATCGCCTGTTTCGCAGCGCGTGCGTCTTTTTTAATCAGCGTAGCGAGGATCTTTTTGTGATCCTCCAGCCACTGTTTGCGATAGCTGGTGTTCACCAGATGACGATGAAGCTGACTCCACATCACATTGTCTTCACGCCACTGCCAGGATTGCTTAAACAGCTCGACCAGCATGCTGTTATGCGTGGCTTCAGCAATGGCGAGATGGAAATTGCGATCGCCATTTTCACTCTCGTTGACCGCGCCGGAGGCCAGTTCACGCTCTTCCAGCGCCAGCGCCTGACGCATTTTGATGATGTCTTCACGCGTAGCCTGGAGCGCAGCAAATTCGGCAATGTTGCTCTCCAGCAACTGGCGGGCCTGCAGCATCTCAAACGGTCCCGCAGCGTTACAGGCCGGCTGAGCGCTGGCGCGTGGTGCCGGGGTGTCGTTGACGACGTAGATTCCCGCTCCGCGCCGCACCTCAATCAGCCCTTCCAGCTCCAGCATGATAAGCGCTTCGCGCACCAGCGTGCGCGTGACATTGAGCAGCATCGCCAGCTCACGCTCCGGCGGCAGACGCTCGCCCACGGCATACTGTTTCTGCATAATCATGTTACGTAACATCTCCCCCACTTCCTGATAGGGGCGCTGTGCGGAAGCTTGTAGTTTCATAGAGCTCTTTTCTGCTGTTTCAGGCGCTGAGCCGCCAGATTTTCCACCCTGCACTATAACACAGGGCGGGATGTTCACCGTGGATTAAGGGTGAAGTAGCGCCGGGCATTGTGGAAGCTGATATCCTGCAACATCGCGCCCAGCGCGCTTTCATCATGCGGCACAATGCCGTCACGCACCCATTCCCCGAACAGATTGCACAGAATCCGGCGGAAATACTCATGCCGCGTGTACGAGAGGAAACTGCGCGAATCGGTCAGCATGCCGACAAACTGGCTCAGCAGCCCCATCTGTGAAAGCTGTTCCAGCTGCCGCAACATACCGTCACGCTGGTCATTGAACCACCAGCCCGATCCAAACTGCATTTTGCCCGGCATCTCCGCGCTCTGGAAGTTTCCGGCCATGGTTGCCAGCACCTCATTGTCGCGCGGGTTGAGGCAGTAAAGGATGGTTTTCGGCAGCCGATCCTGGCTGTCCATCGCATCCAGCAGGCGCGCCAGCGGCCAGGCAATCGGCCCATCGCCGATGGAATCAAACCCGCTGTCCGGACCCAGCTGCCGGAACCGGCGCGTGCTGTTATTGCGGATAGCGCCAATGTGCAGCTGCATCGCCCAGCCGCGGCGGGCATACTCTGCGCCCAGCCAGACCAGCACCGCCGTGCTGAACTGTGCCACCTCTTCTTCGCTCAGCAGGCCGCCGCTGCGCCGTTTGGCCAGGATCGCATCCAGCACGCGGTCATCAGGCACCGGCGCGTACCGCAGCGTCTCTATGCCGTGATCGGCGGCGCGACAGCCGTGAGCCGAGAAGTGGTCGAGACGGCGTTGCAGCGCTGTGCGCAGCGTCTCCATGCTGTTGATGGCGACATCTGCAGCGGCTTCCAGCCGCAGCAGATAGTCGGGAAAGCCCTCCAGCTCAATCTTAAATACCTTGTCCGGCCGCCAGCTGGGCGCGACGTCAATATCGAAGCTGCTGTCTTCTGCAATCTGCCGGTGGTAATGCAGCGAATCCACCGGATCGTCAGTGGTGCCGACCATACGCACCTTCATCTGGCGTATAATGCCGCGCGCTGAGAACGCTGGCGTGGCGAGTTGCTCTGCGCATGCGTCCCAGATCTGCGGGGCCGTGTCCGGGCCAAACAGCGTGTTGGTGATCCCAAACGGCCGGCGTAATTCAAGGTGCGTCCAGTGGTAAAGCGGGTTTCCCAGCGTCTTTGGCACTGTCTGCGCCCAGGCAAGATACTTGTCATAATCGCGGGTAGCATGGCCGGTGATCAGCGCTTCATCGACACCGGCAGCCCGCATCGCCCGCCACTTATAGTGATCACCCTCCAGCCAGATCTGACCGAGGTTGGCGAACTGACGATCTTCGGCAATCTCCTGCGGATTAAGATGGCAGTGATAGTCGTAAATGGGCATTTCGGCTGCCACCTCATGGTACAGACGACGCGCCACCTCGCTCTGCAACAGAAAATCATCATCCATAAAAGGTTTCATGCTGACTCCGGATTCAGTGAGGCTACGGCTGCTCTGGCGCCCTGTTCGCACAGCGCGGCATAAGCCTGCTGCAGAGCCGTGACGAACGTATCGCTGGCGGCCAGATCCGCAGGGAAGATCGCGTCAATCGCAAGCAATGCCTGCACGCGTCCGGCACCTGACGGATACTCTTGATTGATTTGCGCAAATTTTGCCGCCAGCGGGTCTGCCACCGTGTAACGCTGCCCCTGTTCATCTTCGCCGAGGATGTAGCGCATCCAGCCCGCCACACCGAGCACCAGATGGCGACAGTCACTGCCGTGGCGCAGATGGTAACGCAGCGCGTCCAGCAGACGCTGCGGCAGTTTCTGACTGCCATCGCTGGCAATCTGTGCTGTCCGATGGCGCAGCGACGGATTGCTGAAGCGTTCAATCAGCTGATGCGCGTAGTCCACCAGATCGACACCTGCCGGCATCGAGAGCGTCGGGCACTGCTCCTGCAGCATCAGCGCCAGCGCGGCGCGACGATAAGCGGGAAGCTGCATCGTGTCTGCGATGGTTTCGCAGCCGCCAAGAAAGCCCAGATACGCCAGGAAAGAGTGGCTGCCATTCAGCAGCCGCAGCTTCATCAGTTCAAACGGTGCGACATCCGTAACAAATTGCGCGCCGACGCGCTGCCAGTCGGGACGCCCCGCAACAAAGTTGTCTTCTATGACCCACTGGCGAAACGGCTCGCAGGCGACGCCGCACGGATCCTCTGTGCCCAGCAGCTGCGCGATCTCCTGCTGTGTTTCTTCCGTCACCGCAGGGACAATGCGGTCAACCATGGTACAGGGGAACGTCACGTGTTCGTCAATCCAGGCCGCCAGATCGGGATCGCGCTGCTGCGCCAGACCGGTAACAACAGCCCGCGCCACGTGGCCGTTTTCGCGCAGATTGTCGCAGGAAAGCACGCTGAAAGCGGGCAAGCCCGCTTCACGCCGCAAACGCAGCGCTTCCACAATAAAACCGATGGCGGAGGCAGGCTGATGAGGATGCGCCAGATCCTGCTCCAGCAGAGGATGACTGAAATCCGGCTCTGCTGTGGCGCCCTGCGTGCAGTAGCCCTTTTCCGTGATGGTCAGGGACACGATGGCGGTCTCCGGCCGCGCCAGCGCCTGTAAAATGCCCTCGCATCCATCCAGCGCCGGATGCAGCGCAGAATGGATCGCGCCGATAATTTTTACCACCTGGCCGGTCGCCCCTTTTTCAGTCACGCTGTACAGTAAATCCTGCGCGCGCAGCTGTTCCACCAGTGCTTTACCGCTGGCAGACATCAGATTGACCTCGCAAATCCCCCAGTCACTGTCGCTCACTTCCAGCAGATGGTGTTGATACAACGCCTGATGCGCGCGGTGAAACGCGCCGCAGCCGATATGCACGATGCGCGGCACCAGCCGCTGATGCTGCCATGCAGGCCGCGCCACGTTGATACGGGCGTCAGCAAGATTGTGTTTCATATAAACTCCTGATTGCCCTGGTGCGCGCAGATCCGCCTCAGGGACGCACATGCCACATCGCCGCCGGGCGATGTGCTTCAGAAACAGGCGCGATGAATTGCCAGTTCCACGCCACGGATCTCCGCCAGACCTTTCAGACGACCAATCGCGGAATAGCCCGGATTGGTCTTTTTATGCAAATCGTCCAGCATCTGATGACCGTGATCGGGGCGCATTGGAATCAGATCCTCTTGTCCCGCGGTGCGGCGGCGCTGCTCTTCTTCCGCAATCGCTTTAATCACCGCAAACATGTCGACATCGCCCCCGAGGTGAGCCGCTTCGTGGAAGGTGTTCGGATTCGCTTCGCGCCGGGTTGAGCGCAGATGCGCGAAGTAAATGCGCGGGCCAAAGCGTTTCACCATGCCGGGAAGATCGTTTTTCTCCAGTACACCGTAAGAGCCGGTGCAGAAGGTGAAGCCGTTGGCCGGGCTATCAATGGTGTCAATCATCCACTGCAAATCATCGGCGTCCGAGACGATGCGTGGCAGGCCGAGAATCGGACGCGGCGGGTCATCCGGATGCACCGCCATGCGCACACCGACCTCTTCTGCAACCGGGATCACGGCGCGCAAAAAGGTGGCAAAGTTTTCACGCAGGCGTGCTTTATCAATGCCGTCATAGCGTGCCAGCTGCGCACGGAACTGATCCAGGGTATAGCCCTCTTCGGCGCCCGGCAGCCCGGCGATGATATTGCGTGTCAGCCGGGTTTTGTGCGCCTCGCTCATGCTGGCGAAACGGGTGGCCGCCTCGGCGATTTCAGCCGCGCTGTAATCTTCTTCGGCACCCGGGCGCTGCAGGATATGCAGCTCAAACACCGCGAACTCAATCTGATCGAAACGCAGCGCTTTTGCGCCATCAGGCAGTTCATACGCCAGATCGGTCCGCGTCCAGTCCAGCACCGGCATAAAGTTGTAGCAAACCGTATGAATACCGCACTGCGCCAGGTTGCGCAGCGACTGCTGATAATGACGAATCCACGTTTCACACTGGCCGATGCCGGTTTTTATCTCTTCATGAATGGGCACGCTTTCCACCACTGACCACTCCAGGCCAGCCGCTTCAATCATCGCTTTGCGCTGCAGGATCGCTTCAACTGACCACACCTCGCCGTTAGGAATGTGATGCAGGGCAGTGACAATGCCGGTTGCACCCGCCTGTCGGGCATCAGCGAGGGAAACGGGATCGTTGGGGCCATACCAGCGCCAGGTCTGCTTCATGTTGTTATCTCCTGCGGGCCTGAGCAGCATACTCAGGACAATTCCCATATTGGTTGACCTATTTTTCGTGTGAGGCGTTGCGACCGGGGTCAGAAGCGCCTGCGCCACACCAAGTTCGGCTTTTCACCGGAAGATGTCAACCTGGCAGATGATTTTGGTTAACCAGATCACAAATGCAGCAGCTGGCTGGCGACCACCTGCCCTAACTGTGGTTCACTCCCGGCGATGGTTAAAGAGGACGCAGTAAAGTCACGCCTTTAAACACATGGGAGACGTGATGTCCTGCGCGGTATGGCTCCACCGGCAGGACAGTCAGCAACGTTGCTCACGCATGGTGTTAATAATGAATGGAGAACCAGATGAACCGCAGTTTAAATCCAGGGATTGCCGCAACCGGCACTAAGCGCATTATCCGTAACCTGCGCTGGTGGGTGCTGGTGCTGTTTCTGGCGGGCGTTACCGTCAATTACATCACCCGTAACTCGTTAGGCATTCTGGCCCCTGAGCTGAAAACCAGCCTGGGCATCACCACCGAACAATATTCATGGATCGTCGGCGCTTTCCAGCTGGCTTATACCTTTTTCCAGCCCATCTGCGGCTGGCTGATTGACGTGATTGGCCTGAAGCTTGGCTTCTTTATCTGCGCCACCGTCTGGGCACTGGCGTGTCTGTTTCATGCCGGTGCGGCCAGCTGGCTGCATCTGGCTATCCTGCGCTTCGTCATGGGCGGTGCAGAAGCGGCAGCCACGCCGGCCAATGCCAAGGTGATTGGCGAATGGTTCCCGAAAAAAGAGCGTCCCGTTGCGGCTGGCTGGGCCGGGGTTGGCTTTTCCATCGGCGCAATGCTGGCACCGCCGATCATCTACTTTGCGCATGCTTCCTTTGGCTGGCAGGGCGCGTTTCTGTTTACCGGTTGTCTGGCGCTTGGCTGGGTGGTGCTGTGGTGGCTGTTCTATCGCGATCCGGAGCGTAACCCGAATCTCAGCCCCGCTGAGCGGGAATTTATCCGCCAGGACAACGAGCCACCGGCCGTCAAACTGCCCTTCTTCAAAGCACTCAGTACTGTCTCAAAAAACAAGCGCTTTTACGGCATCGCTATTCCCGCTTTTATGGCAGAACCGGCCTGGGGCGTGCTGAGCTTCTGGGTGCCGCTCTACCTCGCGAAAGATCTGGGAATGGATCTGAAGCAGATTGCCATGTTTGCCTGGCTGCCGTTTCTTGCGGCCGATCTGGGCAGCGCGGCCAGCGGCTACCTTACCCGTCTCTATACCCGGCTGTTTGGCCTGCGTCTGGTCAACTCGGTGGTTGCCAGCTCGGTTACCGGCGCATTTCTGATGCTCTCGCTGGCGCTGGTGGCGGTGACAAAAGATCCCTATGTCGCGATTGCCCTGATCTCCATTGGCGGCTTTGGTCACCAGATCATCTCCTGCATGCTCAGCGCGCTGGTGGTGGAGAAATTTGATAAAGGGCAGATGGCCACGGTGAATGGCATGCGCGGTTCATTTGCCTGGATCTCCAGCTTTTTGTTCTCACTGGTGATTGGCGTAACCGCTGACAAAATCGGCTTCAACCCGCTGTTTGTCGCCATGGGCTTTTTTGACCTGATTGGTGCAGTCTTCCTGATTGCTTTTATTGCTGAGCGTCGTTCAGCCAACCGATGAAGTAGGTAACAATGAAAACGTTAAAAAACTGGTCCGTAGCCCGCTCCGATCGCCATCATGTTGAGCTTACTGTCGAGGGTAAACACAGCCTGTGTCTGTACGTGCTGGAACCGGGGCTGTTCCGCGTGGTGATTAAGCGTCAGGGTAACTGGAGCCTCGACCGCACCTGGAGTATTGCACCGGAGCAGGATGTGCCGTGGGAGGGACGTTCGCGTGACAGTCTGGCCGGTTTCACCCTGCCCGGCTTTACGCTGCAGGAAACAGACAATACGCTGACGATCAGCACCGATGTGCTGCGTGTGATAGTCCATCAGCCGCTGGCGCTGGAGTGGCAGTACTGCGATGCTGACGGGGAGTGGCAATTACTGACGCAGGATCGCCCCACCAGCGCCTATCAGATCAACCCACACGGCGACGGCGTGGCGCATTATCAGCGCCGCATGGCCGACGATCGCTATTATGGCCTCGGCGAAAAAACCGGCGATCTGCAGCGCAACGGCAAACGCTATGAAATGCGTAACCTGGATGCCATGGGCTACAACGCCGCATCAACCGATCCGCTGTATAAACATGTGCCTTTTACCATTACGCGTCGTGATGCCGTCAGCTTCGGGCTCTATTACGATAACCTCAGCACCAGCTGGTTCGATCTGGGTAATGAACTGGACAACTATCACCAGCCTTACCGCCGCTGGCAGGCGGAAAGCGGTGACATTGACTACTACCTGTTTGTGGGCGCCCGCGTGCTGGATATCACCAGGACCTTTGTGCGTCTGACCGGTAAAACGCTATTCGGCCCCAAATGGAGCCTCGGCTACAGCGGTTCCACCATGCACTATACCGACGCCCCGGATGCGCAAAATCAGCTGATGAACTTCATCCGCCTGTGTGAAGAGCACGACATTCCCTGCGACTCCTTCCAGCTCTCTTCCGGCTATACCTCGATTAACGATAAGCGCTACGTCTTTAACTGGAACTACGACAAAGTGCCGCAGCCGGAAGTGATGAGTCAGGCCTTTCACGATGCGGGCCTGCGCCTGGCGGCCAATATCAAACCCTGCCTGCTGCAGGATCACCCGCGCTATGAAGAAGTGGCGGCGCAGGGGCTGTTTATCCGGGATTCTGAAGCGGATGTGCCGGAGCGCTCGGTGTTCTGGGACGACGAAGGGTCGCACCTTGATTTTACCCATCCGCAGGCTGTGGCCTGGTGGCAGGAAAATGTCACCCGTCAGCTGCTGGAGAAAGGCATCGACGCCACCTGGAATGACAATAATGAGTATGAAGTGTGGGATGGTGAAGCCCGCTGCCACGGTTTTGGTCAACCGGTTGCCATCAAGCATATTCGTCCGGTGATGCCACTGCTGATGATGCGCGCCTCCATGGAAGCGCAGCAGCGCTTTGCGCCGGAAAAACGGCCTTATTTGATCTCGCGTTCCGGCTGTGCCGGAATGCAGCGTTATGTGCAGACCTGGAGCGGCGATAACCGCACCAACTGGACGTCCCTGCGCTATAACATTCGCATGGGCCTCGGCATGAGTCTGTCCGGCCTGTATAACGTGGGCCACGACGTGGGCGGTTTTTCCGGTGATAAGCCCGATGCCGAGCTGTTTGTGCGCTGGGTACAGAATGGCGTGATGCATCCGCGCTTTACCATTCACTCCTGGAATGACGATCGCACCGTCAATGAGCCGTGGATGTATCCTGCCGTCACGCCCGCCATCCGCGCGGCGATTGCGCTGCGCTACCGCCTGATGCCCTATCTCTATACGCTGCTGTGGCAGGCGCATAACGATGATGAACCGATGCTGCGCCCGACTTTTCTCGATCACGAGCACGACCCCCAAACCTTTGCCGAGTGTGATGAATTTATGCTGGGGCGCGATCTGCTGGTCGCCAGCGTCGTGGAGCCGGGCCAGCGTGAACGCCGGCTATGGCTGCCGGATAATCACACCGGCTGGTACGATTTTGCCACGCAGCAGTGGTACAGCGGCGGTCAGTGGATCACGCTGCCTGCGCCGCTGGAGACCCAGCCGATGCTGGTGCGCGCCGGGGCGGCTTTACCGCTCAGCCAGCGTATTCGCCATGTGGACGCCGCCGCGGACGATCGCCGCACGCTGCAGCTCTATCCCCTGCAGGGGAAAGGCACGTGCCACGGCGAACTGTTCGAGGACGATGGCGAATCCTGGGGTTATCAGCAGGGTCACGCACTCTGGCTGCGCTGGGAGATGCGCTGTGAGGCAGCGGCGATTCACCTGAACCTCAGCCGCAGCGGCGATTACCAGCCAGCATGGAACACGCTGCAGGTTACGCTGCCAGCTGGCGAACAGCGCCCGCTGTTTATCGACGGCGTGGCGGTGCAGCCCAGCGCGGCGGCGGTGACGCTGGCGCAGATTGCCCGCAGCTGACACGCTGATCCCGCCGGTCTGCGCCGGCTGAAACGCGGTACTGCAGGTGGCAGTGCCGCGTTGCTTTTTATCCGCCTGACACGCACCGTTCCCGTCCGCGGCTCACCTGCCCGCTTCCCGGCCCGTTTCAGTGCCGACAGGCCACCGGCTTTCCCGCCGCCTGCTATCCCGGCGTGCAGCTGCAGGGCTGATATAGCGCTTCTGGCAGAGGCGTTTTATAGTAGGGGCGATTCACTGGCCCGGCCGCGCATGCCGTCTACCGGACAGTGCATTCATCCGGCCTGGCAGCACGGCCAGTTATGTCTCTGGAGCCTGCATGATTCGTCTTGAAGATGTTACGTTGTTTGTCCGTGCGGCGGCACTGGGCAGTTTTTCCCGCGCCGCCCGCGAGGCCGATATTCTGCCGGGCCAGGTCAGCGCGGCCGTTAACCGGCTGGAGCGGGATCTGAACAAACGCCTGTTTGCCCGTTCAACGCGCAGCCTGCGCCTGACAGCAGAAGGCGAAACCTGGCTGCCCTATGCCCAGGAGATGCTGAACATTCTGCACGCCGGAACGGAGCGACTGCAGGGCAGCGAAGATGAAATTCAGGGCGAGCTGAAAATTGCCCTGCCGTCAGATATCGGACGCAACGTCCTGCTGCCGGTGATCACCGCCTTTTGCCAGAAGCATCCCAAAATTTCGCTGCGGATTTTTATTTCCGATAACATCAGCGATGTCTTTCGCGATCCGGTCGATATCGCTATTCGCTACGGCGCCCTCACGGACAGCAGTTACGTGGCACTGCCGCTGGCTGAGGATAACCGCCGCGTGCTGGCCGCATCACCGGCTTACCTGCAACAGCATGGCCGCCCGCAGCGGCTGGACGATCTGCTTGCCCATCACTGCCTGCTCTACACGCTGCACGGTCACGCCTATGACAAATGGTCCTTTCCGGAAAACGGCGTGAAGCGCCAGCTTACCGTCAGCAGCCGCATGCTGTGCGACGATGCCGATCTGGCGCACCGCTGGGCGGTGGCGGGCATGGGTATCACCTATAAATCCTGGATTGACGTCAGCGCGGATGTTTTGGCCGGTCGGCTGGAAATTCTGCTGCCGCAGCATCCGGGTGAGGCCACGCCGCTTAACCTGATCTGTCCGCACCGTAAACAGTTTTCACCGGCGATTCGTGAATTGCACGCACAGCTGCGCGAGCATCTCACCGCCATTACCGCCCTGCTGCGCACGCACCCGGCTTGTGTACCGGCGAGCCTGCCGGCAGAGCCCGCAAACCAGAGCGCCTGACAGTTACCGTTAGCTGCCCGTCGTGCACTGCCGCCGGGTTCAGACAGGAGAAAACGATGCACCGGGTTGGCCTTTTGATTTCTGATTGTTTTCAGGTGCTGGGGCTCTCCACGCTCAGTATTTTCGAATTTGCTAATCAGGTGGCTGGCGAGCCCTTTTATGCCTGCACGGTCTATTCCGAACATGGCGGCGCGGTGAAATCCTCGTATGGATTTGGCGTGGACAGCCAGCCGCTGGACGCAGAACTGGCCATCGACACCTGGCTGGTGGCGGGCGTACTGACGCCGCTTGAACTGCCTGCCACGCCGGGCGTTGTGGACTTTCTGCAAACGCACGCAGGCAAGGCCCGCCGCATTGCCGGCATCTGTACCGGCGCTTTTGTGCTGGGACAGGCGGGTTTGCTGGATGATCGGCGCGCCACGACGCACTGGATGCATGCCCTGAGCCTGAAATCGCTAAACCCGTCAACGCGGGTGGAAGAGGACCGCATTTTTATCATTGACGATCGCATCTGGACCTCCGCCGGCTTGACAGCCGGACTGGATATGGCGCTGGGCATGGTAGAAAAGGATCTTGGCGCAGAGGTGGCGCGCAGCGTCGCGCATCTGCTGGTGATGCACCATCGCCGCTCCGGCGGTCAGACACAGCACTCTGAAATGCTGATGCTTTCCCCGCGCAGCGATCGCCTGCAGTCGGCGCTGGAGTATGCGCGCAAAAACCTGAGTAAACCGCTCACCATTGAAGATATCGCCGATGCCGTGCACGTCAGCGCTCGTCAGCTGAGCCGCCTGTTTCGTGCAGAAACCGGCAAATCACCGGCCCGGGCGATAGAAGGATTGCGGCTGGAGAATGCCCGCCTGCTGATCGAGCAGAGCCGGTTATCAATGGAGGTGATCGCACGCGAATCGGGCTTCCGCGACCGTCGCCACATGCGCGAGGTGTTTATCCGCGGCTACGGGATCCCGCCGCAGTCGCTGCGCAGCGGTAAAGTGTAGCGCCCGCCCTTCTGTCGACCCGTTGCTCATCATGACGTCCCGATTCCGGACGTCATGATGTCCGAAAACACGACCTTCAATGTCAGTCCGCCACGCGTCAGACTGCGTATCCTGAATTCACCAACCCGATAACAGACAAGGTGAATATCATGACGCAGCACACTTCTTCTCATCGCGGCACCGCCGTCGTCACCGGCGCCTCTACCGGCATGGGCGCACTGTACGCCGGCCGTCTGGCCCGCATGGGCTATGACCTGATTATCATTGCACGCAACCACAACCGCCTGAATCAGCTGGCTGAACATATCACGACCGACAGCGGACGCAACGTGGAAGTGGTGGCAGCAGACCTGGCCGATCCCGCACAACTGGCTGCGCTGGAACAGAAACTGCAGCAGGATGCCAGCATCACGCTGCTGGTGAATAACGCCGGTATGGGTACGCATACGCCGCTGCTGCAAAGCAGCGCGGCGCAGATGACAACGATGATTGCCCTGAATGTCGTCGCGCTGACCCGGCTGACCTACGCCGTTGTGCCTGGCATGGTGGCACGCGGTCAGGGCGCGATCATCAACATCGCGTCGATTGTCAGCATTGCGCCTGAACTGCTGAACGGCGTGTACGGCGGCAGCAAAGCCTACGTGCTGGCCTTCAGTCAGTCACTGCATCATGAGCTGGCGGATAAAGGCATTCAGGTGCAGGCAGTGCTGCCCGGTGCCACCGCCACGCCTTTCTGGGATAACGGTGGCCTGCCTGTGAGCCAGCTGGACCCGAAAATTGTCATGAGCGCACAGCAGATGGTGGATGCCGCCCTCACCGGTTTTGCCCGCGGCGAACGGGTCACCATTCCTTCCCTGCACGATGAAACCCTGTGGGACCGCTATGAACAGGCGCGTCAGGCCATGATTCCGCATCTGGGCAGCGATGCCCCGGCAGAACGTTATCAGACCGCTGCGGTGCACTGATCGCCAGCGCAGTCCTGCACATCAATCCGTATTTCATTCTGAAGGAGCAAGACCATGAAACTGACACAAAACACCATTTTTATTACCGGCGGTACCTCTGGCATTGGCCGCGCAATGGCGGAAAAATTCCACCAGCTGGGCAATCAGGTGATCATTTCCGGTCGCCGCGAAGCCCTGCTGAAAGCGGTGACGACCGCTAACCCAGGCATGGATTATGTCGTGCTGGATGTGACCCGCGCTGACAGCATTCAGGCGGCGGCGCAGGACGTACTGCAGCGTTACCCGGCACTCAACGTGGTGATCAACAATGCCGGTATCATGCCGTTCGATCATGCCGACGCTGGACTGGATGACGAACAGGCCGTTACGTTGCTGAATACCAATATTCTCGGCCCGGTGCGCGTTAGCGCCGCCTTTATTACACACCTGAAGCAGCAGCCGGATGCGGTGCTGATCAACAACAGTTCGGTGCTGGCATTCCTGCCGCTCGCCAGCAACGCGCTCTATTCAGCCACCAAAGCCGCCATTCACTCGTACACCCTGTCGCAGCGCTTCCTGTTGCGGGATACCCCGGTGAAAGTGATTGAGATTGCGCCACCCTGGGTAGATACCGACCTGATTTACAAAAGTGGCGACCCGCGCGCCATGCCGCTGGATGACTTTATCCGCGAAACCTTTGACAAGCTGGCGACCGACACCCTCGAAGCCATTGTCGACCGCGTGCTGCCCATCCGCGACAACCCCGGTATGAACGAGCATACGCTGGTTAATCAGTTCAACCAGTCCGTTGCCGATAATCCCATCCCCGTGCAGTGACTCATCAGGGGCGTCACGCCCCTTTTTCCGGAGCACAATCATGAATAACCCGCTGTCGTCTGCCTCCCGCCGCGCCCTGCGCGCGTTAAGTATCGCTTACTTTGTTCAGGCCACCGGCGCGCTCTGCGTGGCGGGCAGCCTGCCGGCCATTTCAGCAGCCTGGCATCTGTCTGACGCCCAGAGCGCACGCTTATTAAGCCTGTTTGGTTTGACCTTCGCGCTGGCTGCCCCGCTGGTACAGGTGTTTTTTGGTCACCATCGCCGCCGCCAGCTGGTGCTGACCGGCATGGTGCTGTTTGGTCTGGGTGCTTTTGCCTTCGCCCTTGCCCCTGCTTACCCTGGCCTGATTGCCGCCCGGGTGATCATGGGTATCGGGGCCGGTTTTATCGGCCCGGTGCTGGTGGCGCTGGGTGCGGAACTGGTGCAGGAACCGCAGCGCGGCCAGGCGATTGCGCGGGTGCTGCTGGGCGTTTCACTGGCCAGCCTGGCGGGCATCCCGCTGGCGGCGTGGATCGCCAGCCTGTGGGGCGCGAAGGCGCTGTTTGCCCTGACAGGGGGCGTCAGTCTGTTAAGCGGACTGCATATTTTGCTGACGGTACCCGCTAATGGCGCCGGTCAGCGCATTCGTTTCACAGAGTTGACGCAGGTGCTGCGTGAAGGCCAATACCTGACCGCGTTTCTGGTGGTGTTTTTCATTACCTCCGGCGTCTATAGCTTTTATGCCTTTATTGCGCCGGTGGTACGCGATACCTATGCGGGCGGCAGCCACGCTGTCTCTTCTGCGCTGGCGGTGCTGGGCGTGGCCGGCGTGCTGAGAAATCTCACTGTGTCACGCGTTGCGGTCCGCTACTCTGCCGAAAAACTGCTGATGGCCGGCATGATGCTGCTGCTCGCGGACATGCTGTTGCTGGTGTTGCTGCCGGCCTTGCTGGGCGGGTTGCTGGTTGCGCTGCTGTTCTGGGCGTTTGCCACCGATCTGCTGTGGCCGAGCCAGCAGCGCCGAATCGTGGAGATCGCTTCTGCCAGGCATCGCGGCATTGCGCTGGCGCTGACCAGCGCCTTTATGTTCGCTGGCATTGGTTTCGGCTCTGCCGTCGCCTCATGGATCTATCCGCTGATGGGCTTTAACGGCCTGATCGCCGTGTCCGCGCTGTTTATTCTGCTGGCGTTACTCAGCCTGCGCGCATCGGAACAGCGGAGAAAACCCGCCGCCGCCGCATGCTGCCGCGGTGAAGCGTAACCGCCCGGCAGGCGCGTTTCTGCGTCAGAGATGCGCTACGGCCGTGCCAGCTCTGCCTGCCGGGACCCGAACAGCGCAATCAGATGATCGGCCAGCGCCCGCACCCGCCGCGAGCCGGCCAGGTCGGAATGCATGACCAGCCATAACGGCTGGTCAGCAGCGATATCCGGCTGAAGGCAGTGCAGCCCCTGCGACCTGGCCATAAAATGCGGCAGCACGCCCAGCCCGAGGCCGGCCGCCACCGCCGAAACCTGGGCCACCAGCGTGTTGGCCTCTATCCGGCAGGGCCGGCCGCGCAGCAAACGCGCTACCGCTTGCGCAGCAGGCAGATGCTGGTGCGAGTCCGGCCAGCCAATCAGCGGCGCCGCTGCCCGCCCGGCGTCGCCGTCAGCCCGGTAGCGGGCGGCAACCTCTGCGGAGCCATAAAGACCAAAACCCACCGTGCCAAGGCGTTTCAGCGTCAGATTGCCGCTTTCCGGTTTGACCATGCGAATGGCTAAATCCGCATCGCGGCGATGCAGATTAACGGACGGCACCCCGCTGACCACCTCAACCCGCAGGTTCGGGTGCTGCTGCAGAAAATCTGGCAGTGCCGGCAGGATCACCTGCGCGGCCAGATTGTCCGAGGTCGCCAGCCGGACAAGGCCGGAAACCTGTCCCTGCTGCGCGGCGCGCACGCCAAACGCCAGACCGGCGTATTCCAGCGCCTCGGCGCGCTCCAGCAAGGCTTCACCGTCATCGGTCAGGCGATAGCCGCTCTGATGCCGGCTGAACAACGGCACTGCCAGCGCCTGCTCCAGCCGATCGAGCCGCCGCGACACGGTGGCTACTCCCAGCCCCAGCGCGTCTGCGGCGCCGCTGAGGGTGCCAGCTCGCGCGATAGCCAGAAAAATCCGCGTGTCGTCCCAGTTAAAATTCATGTCCATGCTTTTTCCGTTTCTGGAAAACAGCCCTCCGTTTTGCTGGCTGTTTTATCAAACCTGACGGGATGATACTGCAGCCTCTGCCGCCATGAAAAGCCACCCGTCGTCAGGCCGTTTTGACCTGAGGTGACCACTGGCTTCGCGCGGCGTTCCCGTCGGAGCATGCACGCTCCGGGTTTAAGCGACTTACAGGACAGTAAAAAATGAATAACACGGCCCTCTCTGCAGACCAGCCGCGCGGACGCGCCTGGCTTGCCACAGGCGCACTGGGCATCAGTGCGTTTGCCATCGTTACCAGCGAACTTGCCCCGGTTGGCATGCTGCAGGCGCTGGCGCAGACGTTCCAGCAAACGGCGGCGCAGACCGGCCAGGTGGTGACCGTTTACGGCTGGGTGGCGGCACTGGCCGCCCTGCTCTCCGTGGCATTGCCGGCCCGCATTTCGCGTAAAACGCTGCTGGTCACGCTGATGCTGCTGCTTGCGCTTGCCAGCCTGGCTGCCGCGCAGGCACCGGGATTCCCGCTGTTTATGGCGGCGCGGCTGGCAGGGGCCATCGCGCATGGCGTCTTCTGGGCGTTGATTGGCAGCGTTGCCGTACAGCTGGTGCCGGCAGAGAAGCTGGGGCGCGCCACTGCCGTGATCTTCGGCGGCGTGTCAGCCGCCAGCGTGCTGGGCGTGCCGCTGGCGAGCTATCTTGCGGCGGTTACCGGCTGGCGCGAGGCTTTTACGGTTATTTCGCTGCTGGCACTCGTGACTGCCTGCGCCTTACTGCGCACGTTGCCGGCGCTGGCACTTTCTGCTGCACAGCCGCTGCGCAGCTGCGGCCATCTGCTGAAAAACCCGCGTCTGCTGACGGTGTACGCTGCGACAGCCTGCATCATCTCCGCGCATTTTGCCGCCTTTACCTATGTCGAGCCGCTACTGCGGGACGTGCGGCACGTACCGGCAGCGATGATTGCCGCACTGCTGCTGGTTTCCGGGTTGGCGGGTCTGGCCGGGAACGTTATCGCTGGCAGGCTGATTGACCGTCATCTTAAACCGCTGGTCTGTTTTGCGCTGCTGACGGGTGCCGCGGCGCTGGGCACGCTGGCACTGAGTTTCGCCATGCCGCTGTGGCTGACAGGGGCACTGCTGGCAGTGTGGAGGGCGGGCATGGCCATTGTCTTCGTTGGCCTGCAGACCCTGCTGCTGCGCCGCGCAGGCGCGCAGACCGCGGCGGCTTCCGCGCTGTATGTTGCGGTGTTTAATGCGGCGATCGGCAGCGGTGCGCTGGTCGGAGGCGTATTGTTAACCATGACCGGGTTACCGCACATGGTGCTGCTGGCAGCCGTAATCATTGCCGCGGCGATCGCACTGCTGTAGACACTGCCCAGGCGGAAAAGCCGGTGCGCGAGTGCACCGGCTGAACGCTTACAGCGGCACGACAGCCGCAACCTCATGCTGAAACACATAGGGATCGGACAGCAGCGCAAAGGCCTCGTCATCCGGGTAGGTGACTGCGACGTGATACGCTTCACCGGCAAAGGCTTTGACGGCATCCAGATCCTGCCAGTAGGTGGCGAGGAAAAAGTGTTCGCGATCCGCCTGCGTTTCGCGACGGACAAAAGCCCCGCGATTACCGGCGACGGTACGCGCATGCTGTACCCCGGTTTTTTCCAGATGGCGGGCAAATCCTTCTGCATGCTGCAGCGGCACGCAACCGTGCCAGGTCCTTACGATCATGTGCTTTCCTCTCAGTTCAGACAGATTAACGCCCCCGGGCATGCCGGAGAGGCACGATCGGTGGCGCAGTAGTTGACCACCGATAATGCCGATCTGCGCCGGTGACGCAAAGCTGAACCGCAGAAAAGTTTGTCATCCGGTTATATTTGCGCCAGGCCGCCATCGACATAAATTTCTGCCGCGTTGATGAAACTGGCATCGTCCGAGGCGAGAAAAACCACCGTCTTGCCGACTTCTTCGGGCTCACCCAGCCGCCCCAGCGGCACGCCCGCCGCCAGCGCATCAAACAGCCCCTGACGCTGTTCTTCCGGCACCAGTCCACCCAATCCGGGTGTGCGAACCGGTCCCGGGCTAACCACATTGATGCGGATGCCGCGCCCTTTTAAATCCAGCGCCCACGAGCGCACCAGGCTGCGCACTGCCGCCTTGCTGGCGCTGTAAACGCTGAAACTGCCTTCCCCTTTCACCGCTGCGGTAGAACCGGTAAGAATCACGGAGGCGCCGGTGCTGAGCAGCGGCAGCGCCTTCTGTACGGTGAACAACACACCGCGCACATTGGTGCCAAAAATCCGGTCGAAATGCGCCTCCGTAATCGCCCCCAGCGGCAGCATGTCTCCGCCACCCGCATTGGCGAACAGCACATCAAGCCGGCCAGATTCACTGCTGATACGGGCATAAACCTCATCAAGATCGCTTAATACCGATGCATCCGCCCGGATGCCGGTTGCCGACGGGCCAATCAGCGCAACCGCCGCATCCAATTCTTCCTGACGACGGCCGGTGATCCAGACCTTCGCCCCCTGCGCGGCCAGTGCCTGTGCGGACGCCAGACCAATACCGGAACTGCCGCCTGTGACTAATGCGATTTTGTCTGCAAGTTTGTTACCCATGATATTGCTCCTGAATTCACTGGCGACAACGGATGTTGTCGCGATGCAAAGAGCATATCGACGCCAAACGCCTTTCAAAATAGAATGATTTGAAACTCATCATTGCAGATTTGAAATGAAGAAATTGCCTGATTTTGAAGGACTGGCGATGTTTGCCCGGGTAGCGGAAGAGGGTTCTTTCGCCGCAGCGGCCCGGGTAATGGGCGTATCCGTGCCGACGGTGTCGCGTGCGATTGCACGACTGGAGGAACGGCTGGGCGGGCGGCTGCTGAACCGGACCTCGCGGCAGATTGCATTGACTGAGTTTGGTCAAAGTCTGGCGACGAAAGCCTCAGCGATCTATCGCCAGGCTGAAGAGGCAGAAAGCGCCGCGTCTGAACTGGCGGTGCAGCCCCGCGGCCAGGTGCGTCTGGCGGTGCCCATGGCGTTTGGTTTACGCTGGATCGCGCCGCTGCTGCCACAGCTGCTGCGCCAGTTTCCGGCGCTGAGCATTGATTTGCACCTTTCTGATGCGCCCACCGACCTGATTGCCGACGGCTTCGACGCTGCGCTGCGTATCGCCGCCCTGCCCGACTCCTCGCTGGTGGCGCGCAGGATCTGCGCCGTGACGCAGTTTCTGGTGGCTTCACCCGCCTATCTGCAGGCCCATGGCCTGCCTGAACATCCGCGCGACCTGGCGGCGCATCCCTGCTTCAGCTATGCCTACCGCGCCCGCAGTCAGGTCTGGCGCTTTACGCACGCTTCCGGTGAGCAGGAGGACGTGATGCCAGCTGGCCCGCTGCGGGTAACCAACTCCGACGCGCTGCTGCCCTCTCTGCTGGCGGGAATGGGGATTGCCGAGCTGCCGGAGTTTATTGCCGCGGAATACCTGCGCGATGGCCGGCTGGTGCAGGTGCTGGATGGCTGGTCAATGACGCAGGGTGGACTGTATTTTGTGACACCAACGGCGCGCAGTCGTCCGCTGAAGGTAAGCGTGCTATCAGATTTCTTTGCCAGCCAACTCAGCCAGCCCGTGTGGCGCTGGCCTGAACGGTAAGGTAATAGGTGACAGCCGTCTGGCACGCTGGCGGCCGCTGCGCAGCACGCCGCCAGACGCCGGCCGGAAAAAGCGCTGCGTCCTTCGCCCTTCAGCCCGGCGGCTTGCTGATAGCTTCAGACCGGCGGACTGACTTCCGGAACGGCATCAATGTGCTGGAAGATTTCCAGCCCCAGCTGCTGGCCGAGAGCCACATCGTTATCCGCCCCACCAGAGGCGCCGGGCAGGCGCAGTATCGCATCACAGCTGTGGATCAACCGGTGCGCTACCGGATACAGATAGCGCTCACTGATGGCATCACCGATGCACGCAGAGCCGGCGGCGCTGGCAATCGGCAGCGCCAGCCATTCACCCACGACCGGCGTATGCCCTTTGTGGTAAACCTGTAACGCCATCTGATTGAGCGCCTGCAGGTTTGCCGCAATACGCGTCTGGTCGCCCTGCGTGCCGCTGCGCACCGGTCCGGCAATGAGAATCATCATGCGGCGTTCTCCTGAAATGGCCCATGCAGGGCAAGGTACTGCAACAGCATAATGGTTTTAGCATCCATGATTTCACCGCGGGTGACAGCAGCCAGCGCCCGTGACATTGGCCACTCCAGCACCTGAATATCTTCGCCCTCTTCCGCCAGCCCACCGCCGTCGCTGCAGCGATCCGCATCGGTGTATTCTGCGATGAAAAAGTAAAGTTTTTCGGTTACCGACCCCGGACTCATGTAGGCTTCCATCACTTTTTCGATCCGGCTGACGCGAAAACCGGTCTCTTCTTCCGCCTCTGCCACGATGCGCGCCTCCGGTGAGGCGTTATCCAGCAGGCCGGCGGCCGCCTCGATCAGATAACCGTGATGGCCGTTGATGAACACCGGCAACCGGAACTGCCGGGTCAAGACCACGCTGCGCTTATCGCGGTTATACAGCAGAACGACCGCGCCATTGCCCCGGTCATAGGCCTCGCGCTGCTGCTCCTGCCACGAGCCATCGCTGCGCTGTAACTCAAAGGTATATTTTTTCAGGGTGTACCAGTTATCGGATAACAGCTGCTCACGAATATTACGAACGTTAGCTTGCATAGTGCGCTCCTGTGGATGACAGCAGGCACCGTATCATGCATAATCGTGCACATTCAAGAAAAAATAAGGATGCTTTTTATGCTCTCTGTCCAGCGAAAACAGCAGATACTCGCCCTGCTGGCCGCCGAGAATCAGGTGATGTCGCGCGAACTCAGCCAGCGATTTGGCGTCTCCGAAGACTCAATACGCCGCGATTTACGTGAGTTAGCGGCAGAAGGCTTGCTGCAGCGCGTGCATGGCGGCGCCCTGCCGGTCTCGGCGGCCATTGCACCGTTTGAAACACGCAAAAACGTGCAAATCAGTTCCAAGCAGGCGATTGCCCGCAAAGCCGTGCAGCTGATCCAGCCCGGGCAGGTGGTGATTCTGGACGGCGGCACCACGACCACGGAACTGGTGCGCGCGCTGCCAGCAGATCTGGCTTTTACGGTGATTACCCATAGTCCCGGCATTGCAGTGGCGCTGGTGGATTTTCCGCAGGTGGAGGTAATTATGCTGGGCGGCCAGCTTTACCGGCATTCGGTGGTCAATGTGGGTGCGACGGTGCTGCAGGCTGTCGCGCTCATCAATGCCGATCTGTTTTTTATGGGCGTGACCGGCGTCCACAAAACGGCTGGCCTGACGACCGGCAACTATGAAGAAGCGGGCGTGAAACGGGCACTGGCAGCCCGCGCCGCAGAAACGGTGGTGATGGTTTCCCGCGAGAAACTTAACTCTGCTTCCGCGTTTGCCATTGGGGATTTATCGCTGGCCAGCACACTGATTGTCGATGGCGAGCCGGACAGCGCCATGCGCGAGGCGCTGCAGCAGCAGCAGGTAGCGCTGCTGTAAGGCGAGGCGGCTGGGTTTTTGTTGAACATGTGACAAGGCGCGCAGCAGGCAGGAACGATCATTGCGTCTCCCGGCGGGCACGACAGGAAAAACGCAGAGAGAAGTTTACTGCATAACCGTTGCTCAGCTGGCCGGGCAACGCTTGTATCCACAACCGGCGATGGCGGGCCATGCCGGAAAGCAAACAGCCCGCATGACGCGGACCGTTATCTTGTGCTCAGGGGGTGCCTTTACTTACTCCAGCTTATCCAGCCGTTCCAGCATGGCGTCAGCGTCTGCCAGGTTTAAAAGCACCTCACCGCAGGTCAGGCAATGACTGCCCTGCACTGCCGGCACCACATCGCCCGTCTCCAGCTCAACGTCGCGCTTACCGTAAACAAAACCCTCGTTACCACATTCCGGACATTTCATGCTGCTGCTCCCCTGCCTTGGTGTATCGCTAAGCGTAGCTGACAGAACAGAAGCCATGCGGCAGCGCCACGGTTATTTCTTTTCGGCCTGTACGGATACCCGCGTTGTACCGACATAAAAAACCCGCTGCGGGAGCGGCCATATACGCGGCAAAAGGGATCGTCAGGCAGGGCATTTTATTTTGTCGTGCTGGAACCAGGGCTGTTCAGAATGCAGGGCGCGGTGCCCACCGAACAACCTTGATGTTCGATCGCGAAAGCAGGTTACATCGACATCGCCTGCGCGGACTTCAGATGCTGCTCCACAACTGGAGTATGCGCATCGGCCAGCGCCTTCACGTCGGGATCCTTGATCTTTTTGGCATCGCTCTGCAGCGTTGACAGCACCATCTTGTGATCCTTCGTGCCGGCGTTTTCCATGTACATCTTGTCAAAGGCTTTGCCGCTCTGTTTTTCCAGTCTGGCCGCCACGCCTTTGTGTTTAGCGTCTGGCTCAGTCGGTAATTTCACGCCTTTTTGCTGCGCGACCGTCTGCACTTTTGTCAGGGCTGCGCCATGGTCATCAACCATTTTCTGAGCGAAGGCTTTAACTTCGTCGCTGCTCGCTTTGCTGAGCGCGATCTTCGCCGCCGCGATTTCATTGATATTGGCCTGCGCCATGTCCTTCAGTGCTTTCTCATCGCCGGCGCTGAGTTTGGTGCCGGATGCGCTCTGCCCTGCACTGCTGCTTTGCGCAGGGCTCGCTGGCGTCTGAGCCTGCACGCCAACACTGCTGCACATCGCGACGACAGCGGATATGGCCAGCAGCCCTTTCAGTGTTTTACTTTTTTGCATGTTGTTCTCCGAAAATAATCAATGAGGCGAATTTCAGGTAATACACCCTGCGCAGCCTCGCAGGAAAATGACACGTGCAAGGGTCAGTATAGTCGCGCTGTTATTGCTCAGCATTTTTAATTATTTTCTCTGCACAAATATGTGCAGAGAAAATAAAGCCAGCCACCTGATGCTGATGATATACGAAGCGGTAAATCGCCTTTAATCAGCAGCCATAACGCCGCGTAATCCATAGAAAATAAAGGATAAACCGCTTCCGTACGCCAGCGATTACGAATAAAACGTTCGTCGCGGAAAAATTTAACAAACTTTTAATTTCAAAAGGTTATTGTTTTTTATTACAATCACTCGCTGCCAGAAAGTCGTGATTTCGTCACAGCAGCGCTTTGTGTGATATACAGATCTGGCAGACACGCTGCGGCTGCGCTTTAATTTTTGCGCGCTGCCAGTGATATTCGTAACGGGGCATGAAACCGGTGCTGGCTGACATAATGTGAATATGGAGAGTGAGGAGGCGCAATGAATATCGGGTCTTCACAAACGATGGAAGAAATTAATCTGGTCATCGGGCGGGCAATATCCAGCCTGATTTCATCCGGTATAGAGGTTGAAAAAAGCAGCATTCTGGCGCAACTGCGGCAGTCTGAAGAACAGGCAGTTGACGGTATGAAAATGATTTATGCGCAGGCCATTCGTCTGGTAACTGAGGATCAACCCTGGGCGCGTGACTAAGCGACTCAAGCGGATGCTGCGCCTGCACGGCCCGCTCCTGACGGAAATGGGTCTGCTTTCCCGGTCGAGAGGTTATGCAGTCAAAGAAGATCAGCTGAGCGTTACCTCCGGCCCGCTGCCAGGTGCGGTTGATCCACCCGTGGCGGTGCTGATGAAATCAGCCGCAGGAAGGCTGCTGAAATCGGAAAGCATAACGCAGCAGCGGGCCATTCCAGAGAGCCTCAGGTACGGATCCGCCTGCCCTGCTCATCCACGACCTGTTCGCCGTCCTCTTTGGTAAAGGCTTCACGTTGCGGATTCGGCAGAATATCCAGAACCGTTTCGGACGGACGACATAGCCTGGTACCCAGCGGCGTGACCACTATCGGCCGGTTAATCAGAATCGGATACATCAGCATCATATCCAGCAACGCCTCATCGCTGAACTGCGCTTCGGCAAGGCGGAGTTTTTCATATGGCGGCGTGTTTTTGCGCAGCAGGTCACGCACGCTGATGCCCATATCCGCAATCAGCTTTTGTAATTCGTCACGTGCCGGCGGCGTTTCCAGATAGCGAATGACCGCCGGTTCTGTGCCGCTGTTGCGAATCAGCGCCAGCGTATTACGCGACGTGCCACAATCCGGGTTGTGATAAATAGTGATGTCAGTCATTCACGTGATTCCGTTAAGGAGCTTCACTTTCGGCTCCGGCTTAAAGGTAGAGTGCCAGCGGCTTTGATAACCGCACGCCGGCCCCGGCGTTGCCATGGACGCACGCTCCGCTGACTTCTCAGCGCTTAGATGTCCGCATGCTGGAAGAAGAGTCATTCCTGCGGCTTTCTGTCGCGGCTGATACAGAGCAACGCGGCTGGTGAAAAGTGCTGATGTCACCCCCTGCTGCCTGCGATGTCAGGCGTTTTCAGCCTGCTGCACAACCGGCGGAATCCGGGCAATCACCTTGATTTCAAAATCAAATCCCGCCAGCCAGTTCACGCCCACCGCCGTCCAGTTCGGATAAGGAGGCGCCGGGAAAATGGCCTGCTTAATCTGCATAATGGTCGGAAACTGCTTTTCCGGGTCAGTGTGAAAGGTAGTAACATCAAGCAGATCGTCAAACGTACAGCCTGCGGCTGCAAGCGTGGCTGCCAGATTATCAAAAGCGAGTTGTACCTGCGCGGCAAAATCTGGTTCTGGTGTGCCGTCTGCGCGACTGCCAACCTGGCCTGAAACGAATAACATATCACCGGAGCGGATGGCTGCGGAATAGCCGTGCTGTTCATAAAGGGCATGGCGGTTAGCGGGGAAAACAGGTTCGCGTGAGATCATGATATTTCCTCTGTTCAGTAAGCCACTGCGTGATGGGGTGTACGCTGCGGAGAATCCGATTTCACATACACAGCGTATGTGAAATTAATATCACATACGCTGTGTATTTCAAATGACATTTCCTGTGCAGGATGAAAAAGGAGAGAGTATGGCTGTCACACGCCGCGCTGAAACAATGGAACAGAACCGCGCCCGATTAATAAGTGCAGCGCGAAAAGCCTTTGCCGAACACGGCTTTGCTTCTGTCTCTATGGATGAACTGACCGCCAGCATAGGCCTGACCCGGGGCGCGCTTTATCACAACTTTGGCGATAAAAAAGGATTGCTTGCTGCGGTTGTAGCGCAGGTAGATGGCGAAATGGCGCAGCGCGCCAAAGCCGCCGCGGCGACCGCCACAGACGACTGGGAAAAATTACTGGCTGAAGGTGTGGCTTATATCAGGATGGCGCTGGATCCAGAAGTGCGCCGCATTGTCCTGCTTGATGGCCCGGCTTTCCTGGGCGATCCGGCACACTGGCCCAGCCAGAATAGCTGTCAGGAAGCCACCCGTCAGACGGTTGTGCGGCTGATAGAAAAAGGGGTGTTTAAAGCGGTGGACGCAGATGCGGCGGCCTATCTGTTAAACAGCGCCGCGCTGAATTCCGCCCTGTGGATTGCAGCCAGTGCGGATCCGCAGCGCGCCTTGCCCAGAATAATTGAGGCATTCACGCAGTTAGCATCCGGCTTGCGTGAGAACACCATTCAGGCGTTGATGGGTGATATAGCTGAATAGTTCAGAAAACCGGCACATACGCTGAGCAGTTAAACTCACCGGCATCGGCCAGATGCAGTCAGGGCCAGAAATCAAGGTGCCTTCAGATGCTTGCGGGCACTCAAAACAGGAGTCAGATGTGCTGACAATATGGGGAAGAAAAACGTCATCAAACGTGCAGGCCCTGATGTGGTGTGTCGGGGAACTGGGGCTGGACTACCAGCGTCACGATATTGGTCATAAATATGGCGGGACAGATTCGGCTGCCTTTTATGCGCTAAACCCGAATCGTACTATCCCGGTATTACAGGATGGTTCCAATCCACCGCTGTGGGAAACAGGCGCTATTTTACGTTATCTCGCAACCCGGTACGGGCCTGACAGCTTCTGGCCTGCAGAACTGTTAGCGAGAACCGACGTTGACCGCTGGGCAGAGTGGTCAAAGCTCAATATTGCGCAGGCTTTTACTGCGCCTGTGTTCTGGCGGGTGGTACGCACGCCGGCAGACAAACGAGACGCTGACGCCATAAATGCAGCGGTGCATTTCTTTGAAGCGAAGCTGCAGATTGCCGCGGCGCGTCTGGCAAAGCACGCGTATTTAGCGGGCGATACGTTTACGCTGGCAGATATCCAGTTTGGCCATGTTCTGTACCGATACTATGACATCGCGATCAACCGCCAGTCGCTTCCGCAGGTACAGGCGTATTATCACCGTCTCACCGCCCGCCCGGCTTTCCGGGAACATGTCATGGTCTCTTATGATGAGCTCAGGGCATAAGCGCCGGCAGCCTGAAAACCTGCTTGGCCACCTCAGTTAAAACCCATTAGCGCAGCGGAGGACAGGCGCAAAATTTACCGCAGGGTGTTATCCCCGGTAACGGCTGATACTGCAGAGAAAGCGCTGATTAAAATGCGATGATGAGGACTTTACGCAGCGAGCTATCGCGAGACAGGAAAAGGATTATCGCATCCACTCAAAAAGGCAATATGAAAAAACCTTTTTGACCGAATCCTGCCTGAATACCTCTTCAGCTCCGGTTATACGTCTGCTACAGGCTATTGCTGACCTCGGTTATGTATGCGTCCGCTTTGTGCCAGATGCGGACACAAAAATTTCCCGATGGTAATGATTGATAAACCCATTATTTCGTAGATGCCAGCCTTAAAATTTGCATTCTCAAGATGATGAACATTAAAGTTGCTCAAATAGATTATAGGTAAAATCAAGGAATCAGTTATGGCCCGCCGAAGGGAATTAAAAGGCATAGCAAATGCTATTAATGAGAGTTTCATAAGTAGAAACAACGACTTCAAAGGATACTGGACTATTGGCCAGCTTAAATCACTCGCTCTTGATAACGGCATTACCTCAATGACTTTTCCTCTTATGCTATCCAGGGCTAATTCCACATCTGGACTACAAGGTTACACGGTTTGTTACTACGCTAACATGCTCAAATTATTGTTAATAAAACAGAAGTTACCTAACCATTGGGTGAGTAACGCTGTCATTAAGATTGACTTTAATCCTAAGGTGGAACTGGCACGACTACACAAATGCACCGCCTCAGGCGAACCTTTTCAGTGCACCTGTCTGATAACGAGTGATACCGGTCAAGATTACACGTCGATAATCTATGAACGTTGCTGGCCACATGCTGCTGCGAAAGAGTTTAAATCGACCCGAAATTCATCCTGAAGTGAGTCCGTTTAACGTCCGCTCCTCGCTCATAGCGGACATCGGCCTGTAACCAATACTGAGTAGCGGAAACGGGCCTTACCCGCGAAATCAACTCATTAATCAGGACACCCGGTTCGCATTCCAGGCCTTCATGGCGAAAGTGACCGCAGCATCCAGTTCTTCGCCTGTGGCTCCATCACGCGCTTCGGTTGAAAGCCCTGTCTCAAAGCTGTGTAAATAGCTGGCGAGGACTGCTGCATCCATTTCTGCTGCCAGTTCACCTGATTCTATCGCCCGACGGACACACCCGAGGAAACCTTCACGGATACGGGCGCGTTGCGCGCGAAAACCCACGCTTTCAGGCCTGGGGGCAAGGCATTCCCCAGCGCCAGGCAAAAAGGAGAGTGCCCGGCCTTAACCGGGCGCGTTTGCGCAGTCATTTCTGATAACAGGTGCGCCGCTTTTACTGACGTCAGGTCTGCGGTCTGAACCGCAGTGCCATAAGCATTAACAGCAACACGCCGCCACTCATTATTCCCCAGGCACCTGAGAGCGTGTCGGTATGATCGCGAACAAGGCCGGCAATTAACGGCATAAATGCCGCCAGCAGATAGCCGCCGCCCTGCACAAACGAGAGCAGAGAAGCCGCCTCTTCCGCCTGCGATGCGTGATCCAGCGTGACAATCAGCGACAGCGGAAACAAGGCGCCAATTCCCAGCCCCAGCAGCACAGTCGGCAGCCACGCCTGCGCGCCGCCCAGGACGATCAGACTCACCAACCCCAGCAGAACCAGTGTCAGCACCACCAGAAGCGGATAGCGACGATCGCGAAAACGGTGGATCAGCGCCGCCAGCATGAATCCGGCCAGCACCTCTGTCAGCGTTAAGGCTGCCAGCACGTAGCCACTTTGTGCCGGCAGCCAGCCGTGCTGTTGGTAGTAAGGTGGCAGCCATGCCAGCACAAGCGTATAAGCACCGGTGCCGATACCAAAGAAAATCATCAATAACCAGGCACGTCGCGCAGGCAGTGCACGTGGCGGGCGAACGTGTGGCCGGCAAGCGTCACCAGGCTGGGTCAACCACCAAAACAGCAGGGCAATCGCTGCGGGAATAGCCGGCATGGCCAGCGTCAGGGCTAATCCGTGACGGTTCGCCAGCGGCGCGGCACTGGCTGCAGCAATGGCCGCACCGGCCATGATGCCGGTCGTGTACAACGCCATTAAGGTACCCGCTCTGGTACCGAAATATCGTTTAATCTGCGCCGGCATCAGCGCCTGAATCACGCCAATCCCTGCGCCTGCCAGCAGCGCGCTGATGATTAATGCGGTAGCAGAATGCGTAACGCCGCGCCCGACGCTCGCCAGCACCAGCAGTGACAAGCCGATAGCAATACCTTTCACTTCCCCCAGCGTGCGCTGCAGCAGCGGGCCGGCCAGTGCGGAAAGCCCCATCATTGCCACCGGCAGTGCAGTTAACAGACTCAGTTGTGTCGCAGTGAGGGTCGCGTTGTGCTGCAGCAACGGAAATAACGGCCCTAATGCCGCCACAGAGGGTCGCAGATTAAGGGCGATGAGAAAAATCAGTAACGAAAACACGCCAGCTGCCGGTAAAGTGCGGTTCACAGGTCACTCCTTATGTGCAAAAAAGTATCTTAACATTAAGATACTTTTCGGGGTGGTTATAGCCCCCAGGCACAAATGAACACATTCAGAACAAGGGCAGGCAGAGGGATTGACACTTTTTGGTCCGCTGCCTGGAGATAAAACCGGTCAGACACAGCAGGCAGGCTCAACACCTGCGGCCAGAGGGGAGAGAAGTTGGCAGATCATATTGATTATGTGATTAAGCAGTGGGCGCAGGGGATGCCAGCGCTGGATGCGTCATCCATGGCCATTTTTGGACGTATGCTGCGTATTATGAAAAATCTGGCGAAAACGCGCGCTGACGCGCTGGCTGCTTTTGGCTTTCGGGAAGGCGAATTTGATGTGCTGGCGACCCTCCGCCGTGCCGGATCGCCCTACTGCCTCTCGCCCACTGAGCTTTATCAGTCACTGCTGGTCACATCCGGCGCCATGACCAACCGCCTCAACCATTTACAAGAGGCTGGCCTGATTAAGCGCGTTGCCGATCCTGCAGACAAGCGCAGCATGCGGGTGGCGCTGACCGATAGCGGAAGGGAAAAAATTGAGCAGGCACTTAACATACACACCGAGACGCAAAACGGACTGCTGGCTGCACTGGATGCCACGCAAAAGCAGCAGCTCGAAACCCTGCTCAGCCAGCTGCTTATTGCCAGCGAAACAGATCGGTAAACTTTCCCCTGTTTCTGCAGGCCTGCGGTCATCGCTTTTCTGGCGGCCTGCCTGAGCGCCTGCGCCAGAAGGCCGCTTTTGCCGTCGGCTCAGCGCGTCCTCCTCGCCGCAGAACGGTTTTCTTCTGAATGCCTGGCTGCGCCGGGCGGCCTTACCGCTGCGCAGTCAGCAAGGGTAGAAGCCTCTGAGCCCCCCACCTGACAGCAAAGCAGTGCGATTTGCTGCTGCGGCTTGAGGCAGTCATGCCGATTCCGCTCCCCGCCCGCCCTTTCCCGCCCGGCTGGCGCTCATCGCGGTAGCAAAAGGCATACATTTGCCGCGCCACTGTCGGAAGCAGGAAGGTTGCGGATGCCAGCAGCCGTGCAGAAATAACAGAGAAGTGGCGCTGATGTGCAGACCGGCACAGGTTTAGGCGCAATAATTATACGGTTAATCCATCCTTATACTTCACAGACTTAACCGTATTCAGCGCTCTGTTCTTTTCGTCAGCAGGTAAGCTTTTCCGGCCGATAAGGCAAGCGCCCTTCACTGGCTTGCTTTCTTTTCGTAACCCCCATCTGCCTAAGCGCAACGCTATAAAATCGGCATGGCGGGCTATCGCCGGCTTAAAACTGAGGTAAATCAATAATAAGAAAACTTCATTAACAAAACGCTGAATTCACCATTAAAACAGATAAATATTTCTGACCATTTTTATCCTGTCACTGTAAAGGAAGATTTCAGATAGCCGATAAATGTGAGGTATCTTAATTCTACTGCCGGGTTACCCTCATGACGATTCTCAAAAAACTGACGTTTGTTTTTGCCTTTACGTTAATGGCACTGCTTTTCCTGGGCGTTATCAGCATTCGATCGCTGGGCAGCGCCCAGGACAGGTTCGATTATGTCACCACCAACTCCCTGCCCAGCATCAATAAAATTGGTGAAATATCTCAGCTGCGTGAAGAGGCAAGACGGCAGATATTGATGGGACTGCTGGTGACGAATAAAGATGTTTTTTATCAGCACCTGGCAACCGCAAAGGGATATTTAACCAAAACCGGTGAAGCGCTGGATTATTATAAATCGCATCTGATATCGAATGAGCAGGATGCGCAGTTAATCAATCAAACCATTCAGGACTTCAATATCTATCTTGAAAAAGTAAACAAGATGGTGAAAGTTTATGAAACCAACGGACTGGATGCCGCCAGAGAGATGGTGTCCGATCGGGGAGAGACGGCGGAATCCTCCGTGGTTGTAAGCCAGAAACTCAAAGAGCTGCTGGCGTACAATTATAATATTGCTCAGCAATTCTCAGAAACTAACCATGCCCAGTATTTGCACACGCTGTGGTTTTTGGGTGTCATTATTGTGGTTGCTGTCATTCTGACGGCCGCGTTCTCCTATTCCATTCTCAGCTACATCAAAAAAGGCCTGCAAAACCTGCAGGGCAGTATGAAAGCCATTGAGGAAACGCTGGATCTGACGCTGCGGGTGAACCTGAAGAAAAAGGATGAACTGGGCGCAACCGCCGGCAGTTTTAATGCGCTGGTGGAGAAGTTCCGGGACGTTCTCGCCAGCGTCAGAGACGCCAGTAAAGAGGTGGATACCGCGTCTGATGAAATCGCCCACAGCAATGACGATCTTTCATCGCGTACGGAGTCTCAGGCCTCTTCCCTGGAGCAGACCGCTGCCAGTATGAATCAGCTCTCTGCCACCGTGAAACACAATATGGATAACGCGACAGACGCCAATAATTTCATCGGTAAAGTACAGACCATCGTCAATGACAGCAACCGGGAACTGAACGAATTAAAAGGCTCGATTAACGATATATCTGCCTCTTCAAACAAAATTTCCGAAATTATCTCAATTATTGACGGGATTGCTTTCCAGACCAACATACTGGCGCTGAACGCAGCCGTTGAAGCGGCACGCGCCGGCGAACAGGGTAAAGGCTTTGCGGTGGTTGCCGGTGAGGTGCGTTCACTATCGCAGCGTTCTTCGGTTGCCGCGCAGGATATCCGCGGTTTGATTGAGGAAGCGATCAAGAATGTGGACAGAGGCGTGGTATACGCGGCCAATGTCACCACGCGGATGAATGAAGCCCTGGCGGTGGTTGACGAAACCACACAGCTGATCAATCAGGTTAGCAACTCCTCCAAAGAGCAGAGTTATGGTATCGATCAGGTCAATACCGCGGTTAATCAGATGGAAAGCAATCTGCAGCAAAATGCCGCGATGGTTGAGCAGATGTCGGCCGCAGCCAATTCACTGAGTCAGCAAGCCGGTAAACTGCTGGCAGAAGTCAGCTGTTTCAAACTTTAACCCGTCATCCTGCCGGTCCGGGCCAGAAAGCCATCTGCGGGTGTCACTTTCTGGCCTCACGGTTTCTTTGTGAACGTTCACCTTAACGTCAGCCACAAGCTGCTGACGCGCATCACGCACAGTGCCGCTTTACGCATTACCGGGGGGAATACTGTGCGGGTGCCGGTTGTCATCCCTGACAGTTTCTCCGGCCGGGACAGCGCAGCGCGTGCCCGATATGAGGCTGGCTTATCTTCGTCGTCTTCCGGCCGGAGCCGGACTACGTCCTAATTGTGTTTACTCTCGTCGTCCGGGCTCGCCATCATCACCAGATGAAGATCCGCTTTGTTACCCACCATGCCGGGGCGTCTGAACGTTTTCAGCCATTGACTGACCTCAGAAATCTCTTCGGTCCGGGCATCGCTCAGTGCGTCTTCGGCCATCTGGTTTAACTCCCCTATCAGGGATTCAACGCTGATGGCCTCTCCGGCAACGGCAAGATGAAAAGCTGCTTCTCCGATGATAACGTTGTGCTTATCGTCGTCGTGGTAAGACACTTAAAAGCCTCCTTTACGCGTCAATGACAACCTCACTAATGACTGTAGACCCGATACGCCTGAAAAGCCTCACCGGCTACCGGTGAGTTCACTGTTCAGAGGCTGCACCCTGCTGATAGCACAGCGAAAGTACGGGAAATTTAAAAACCGCCGTCCTCTGCCGATAACATCAGATAGCGACATCCCGTACACAGGAGAGACCCTACATGTCATTACCCGATACCCACAGTGGGCAGCAGGAGATCCGCGAGATCACCGTGCGCACTGGCTCCATACTGCGGACGCTGCGCGACAGTCTGCAACAGCTGGGGCTTGATAAAACCATCGCCGATGTCGCAGGCAGCATTCCGGACGCCCGGGAGCGACTGGGTTATGTGGTCACCCTCACCCGGGAAGCTGCGAATGGCGTGATTAACAGCGTGGAAATGACCCAGCCGATGCAAACCCTGCTGGCAGAGAAAGCAGGCGGGTTAACGCAACGCTGGGATGCCACCAGCGCGCAGCCATTAGATGAAGGGCAAACCCGTGAGTTAGCGGCAGATACCCTGGCCTGGCTGGATGATGTACCCCGAATCACCGAACTGACACGCCAGCAGCTGCACGCCATTATGATGGCGCAGGGATTCCAGGATCTGACCGGACAAATCGTGCAGCGCATGATGGCGGTGCTGAATCAGGTTGAGAAGCAGTTAATACAGGTACTGCGCGACAGCGCGGCCGGACCGGGTCACCGGGAGACGGCAGCGCCACCGCAGGCGCCCTGCGCCGCAGAACAAGCCGCCACTCAGGATGACGTGGACGATCTGCTGGCGAGCCTGGGCATCTGATTTCCGCGGCCACTTCACTGACCACCGGGCAGCAGGCAGGCTGACAACAGCGCCCTGCTGTCCGGCTTTTAGGGAGGATGCCTGACGGCAGTCAATATCGGTTAAGCCGTATACGGATTTACGCGCCGCGGCGTTCTCAGTCACGAAATGGCAAACCTTGTCCCGCCTGAACAGGCGGAATACCCATGAATGTATAAAGCAATGTTGCCTTCGCTTTCATCATTCCGCAGGCTAACGGCATGGCGCAACGATCGGCCATGACTCCCCTTCTTACCTGTGCAGCCGTTATCCCGCATGCAGATATTCCCTGTTGCGGATGACGGCTTTTTGCCTGCGCGGTTTCCCCCTCCGGCGCTGAATGAAAATGGTATATTTCCAGCTTTCCGGTATGGAGATGCTTTTCAGATGAACGGGATCAGGCCAGAAACCTTCGCGCTTATCAACGCCGGCAGACGTTTCGCAGTGACGGTATTACGGGTTGAGGGCGCCACTCAATGCGTTCTTTTTGCCCCCGGGCGTGGCGGCGATCCCGTCCGGCATATGGCCTTTCTGCAAAGCCTTGCCGCCCGGGGCATATCCGTTGTTGCGCCACATTTTGCGTTATTAACCTCGCCTTTTCCTGCCGGGGCTGAGCTGCTGGAACGGGTGCAACGCCTTCATCTGGCGGCAGAAACGTTTTGCACGGACGGTATATCTGTTTCCGGTGTCGGGCATTCGCTGGGCGCGGTAATATTGCTGATCTACGCTGGCGCGATAGCCACTACCCGTGCCAGAGATGCGGTGTCGTTTGAAGGCCCAACCCTGCTTGAGCGACTGGTACTTTTAGCACCTCCCGCCGATTTTTTTCACGCTCCACACGCTTTAACGGCCTTAAATACCCCCCTGCAGATGTGGGCAGGTGATAAAGATGTCATCACTCCGCCTGCCCAGGCGAGGTTTCTCCAGGCGGCAGTAGCCGATCGCGTTTGCGCAGAATTACACATCGTTGAGAACGCGGGCCACTTTACTTTTATGAATACGCTCCCTCCACAGGTGACCGACCCTCACCCCTCCCGCAACGATTTCCTGCAAGCACTGGCAGAAAACGTCTCTCAGTTCCTGTTACTGTCTTGTGAGACTGAATACACACGGAGCAAAAAATGAGAACGCAAAAGCGATGTATGGGATATGTCGCGATCGTGGTCGACGATTACGATCGCGCGATTGAGTACTACACCGATAAGCTGGGCTTTGTCCTGGTCGAGGATACGCCGCAGCCGGGCAAGCGCTGGGTCGTGGTGACGCCGAACCTGGAGAGTGACTGTCATCTTCTTCTGGCTCGCGCGTCTGACGAGCAACAGCAAGGATTTATCGGCAACCAGTGCGGCGGAAGGGTTTTCCTGTTTCTGCAAACCGACGACTTCTGGCGCGACTACCACGCCATGCAGGCAAAGGGCGTCCGTTTCTGCGAAGCGCCACGCCAGGAGGAATACGGGTTAGTGGTGGTATTTGAGGACATGTATGGTAACCGCTGGGACCTCTACCAGAATGCACAATCATAATCTGCCCGCTGCGCACCTCCGTTAAACGCCGGTTTCACGCGGGTTTTTGGTAGCGCAGGCTGTCAGTTTTTACGCTGTTGCGCTTGTTGATGCTGATTGAGTTCATAGTCGATAAATGCCGCGATCATGCTGCGATAAACTTTCTCAATAATGTCTTCAGGAAGGCCTTCTTCACCGGCGCGCGCGGACTTTAGCAATCACCTGCTCCACGCGCGCAGGTGCACGCACAGCGTGACAGTCGGTTTTAAACGCAGCAGCGGCTTTAACGCACGCTGCCCGCTGCGCAATAAGTTTGACCAGCTCGCGATCAATGTGATCGATACGGTCTCTGACTTCTTCAATACCGGAAAAGCACATACACTGAACCCTCAGACTAGTACACGAGTCCACAGGATACCGTAAATATTGTCTGATGCCAGCTTTAGAAGCTGAGAAAGGCCCGGATCAGGCAAGGCATTGCAGAAATCCGCTTCTCGCTCATAGCGGTTGATTTAATCTGAGTCCGCTTTGTGTCAAAAGCGGACATTGCTTGCATCATGATAGGTTAGTTTACGGGGGCAGGCCAGAACGGCAATGCCCCCCTTTCCGTCTGCCTGAATGCTGTGGCGGGAGTGAGATGTGAAAGTGATTAGCAGGTCACCTTCCCGGTACAGATTTAAACAAATTTCAGGACCATATGAGATCCTTGGGTTTTTTTGATTGCTTCATCGATATAATGCTGGCGGACGGCATCAGTTACGGGTTCACTTTCATAGGGGGGTTCAAACTGTTTCATGGTGTTTTTATCAGCCACAAAACCGCCTACGACCATCTCACCCTCTGCCTTGATTTTTCTGCCGTCGATATCGAGCATCACATACGAACTGGTGCCTGTAATTTTCATATCAGTTTTCCCTTACAAAAATGACTTTTTCCGTTTGTGATACCGGATCGATTGTTGTGATTTTCGTCACATTATCATTGCCCATCAAGCGCGGTAGCTCAACGTTTTCCCATATATTCCCTTCACGCAGCGACTGTCCTACTACGGCTCTGACTTCTCCTAATACCTGTTTTGCATAAGATGCGGAGACGTCCTCCCAGGCCTTGATACTCTGCGGGTTATCGAAATCCCATTCAGGCATTTTAATGTTTTTATCTTTGATTGTGGATTCGAGCGTGACACCGCCCCGGGACTTCGCGATGACTTCTGCGACATCGGGGCCGCCGACACCTTCAGTGCGTCCTGACCAGAAAAAGGCACTGTTCGGATCGGTGGCCAGTTGGGGTTCTATTTCTTTAAGGTTGATGAGGCTCCTGGGCGTGTTACGCCACGCATTGAAGGCAGCGCCTCCTTTTACGCCGGCAAGGCCGCCTGCAAACGCAACGCCCAGCGAAAGCCACTTCTGACCGTCAGAACCTTCTCCCCATAATTTCCCGCCAATGTAAGAGCCACCATAGCCTCCTCCCAAGCCTCCCGCAAAACCCAATAGGGCTATCGTCGGCCCCGCCAGAACGGCCGTGGCCGCCAGGCCTACGCCCAGTAGTACTCTGTCCACCCAGTCCGGGACTTCCGGACTGATTTCATCAGTCTGTATTTTGCTACCACCAACAATGACGTTGGGAGAGCCGCCGCTGATGATACCACTGCATGTCAGGCGATCCCCCGTCCTGGCAGCGGGTAGTCCGTTTATATAGACGCGTGAAGACCCTTCGGCTACCCGCTGCAAGGCTGGGCCGTGCTCGCCACAGTCACCTACAGATATATGCGCCATCACCGCCGGCCTTCCGTTGATGAACACGTTTGATGAGCCGATGACCAGATGGCCACTTTCGTAGTGGGGGGCCCAGGACATGCTGCCCAGAACTTCTCCCAGCCCGCCGCCGCCAGCTGCACTGGCGACCGTAGCGGCCAGGACTACCGTTCCGACGCCTCCCGTGGCCAGCGTGAACGCCGCACCGGCAATGGCCCCGCCTATCAGTCCGAGCACCAGCCAGCCTTTAGAGGCGGAATGTTCTATGCCGTCTCCCACGCGTGCAGCGGAAAAGGTTTCAGCGGCCACACTCATTTTTCATTCATCCGCTGACTGAGGTAATCCTCAACGGCTTCAGTAGTATCCAGACCATCAATACCCCGGACACTTCTGGTCAGAAGCAGGCTTGAGATCAGTCCCGGTACCTTGGCACCTGTCATCTTCCACAGTGCAAAGCGACCGGAATGCTCGCCGTCAGGTATTGGGGACAGCATCAGAGGTCCGCCAGCTGCGTCAAAGAACAAATAGCTGCCGTTCCTCGCCCGGCTGAGATTAATCGATGAGTAGAGGTCAGAAATTGAAGAGAATACGATCAGCTCGCGGCTGTCACGGTCAAAACTGAAGAAGATTTCCTGACTGTCGGCAGGGATCTGTTTGCCCAGTACGGGGGAATCCTTTGCATCGTCCGGAAACGTAATGCTATCCGTGATGCTGTCGTAGATTCGGCCATGGTAATCGTCAAACGCATCCGGGCAGGTGCCAATAAATCAGAGCAGCTTTTTCCCCGTACTGTTTTCAGATCTCAAAACCACCCGCTGCTTCTGAAAGATAATTCTTTCGCCGGATTTGAAACTGTAGAATAGTTCCAGTGCCTGCCTGCCATTGAGTTCAGTGAGCCGGGCATAGCTGAGTGAGAGATCCTGCAGAGTCGCCTGCAGTTCTGATGACAGCCTCTGAGATACTGACTGAAGCGTGTCTTCTGCAGCAGCCGTTGCACGTGAAATCACAAAGTTGAATTCATTGGCATTCGTATGGCTGAGTGTAAAAAGGTTCATGGTACGATCGCGAAATACGTCAGGCACCGTAATGTTGCAGTCCTGCAGGGTATATTCAGACATGTAAAACTTCTCCGGTCCGTGAGTCTGGAACAGAATATCAACGTTTATGAAAATGTTCTCTAAGTGATTCTTATTTAAATTTGACCTAATTTAAAGAGTATCTTTGCACCTTTTGATTTGCTCCCTATTAATGAATACACGACTATGCAAGCAAATTCTCTAAGTGTAAAGACAGCTACGGATGTGCATTTTTTGTTTATAACGGAACGGACACGGGTATGTTCGTAAGACCGCTTTATGCCAGAAGCGGACGTTTCCGGCATCTGTATGCACTAACCTGTGGAGAATAGCTTTCACTGCATAACCATACAGATACACAGGAATCATCAGGGGCGTTTGTCAGTGTTTCGGACAGGAAAGATGCCGGAAACAGCCCTCAGGCCGCAGAAAAGCGCTGAGGGCTTTTCAGGCGGTGCAGCAGACACTTTTATATTAAAAAACTCTCGTGCATACAGGAAATGTTGCATGCTTCATGTCACAAATTCACAGGTAGTGAATCCGATTGAATAAGGAATTCAGGACGTGATTGACTTCACCCGCTTTGTCGAACGCTATGAGCAGTTTAACGCCTCATTACTCCCTTTTAATAACATAACCGAAAGCCGGATCAATGATTTATATATCCGGGTATACAGGCCAATGGCAGCCCTTGATGAGGTTCTTATTGTCTACCATGGTGGCGGGGTCAACTCTGACGCTGGCTACGACATTCTTGCACGACAGTTGAGTTACGATCTGCCCGTGTGTGTTTGTCTCGTCGATATCCGTGGGCACGGTCGTTCGGTAGGTGTCCGGGGAGAAGCTTCCAGTCCTGTTCAAATCTGGCGTGATGTGGATGTCGTCATTGATTATGTCCGAACCTCTTTTCCTGATGCCAGAATTCACTTGCTTGGGCACTCAAGTGGAGGCGGTATGCTGATAAATTACTTTACCCGATACTCTCTATCGAGGGTTGTTGAAAGCCTGATCTTGCTAGCCCCAGCATTAGGTCCTTTTTCACCTCCTGCTCTGAACCGCGATTTTTCCTCTCCCTTTGCATCGATAAACCGTTTGAGCTTCATGATCAATGCAATGAGTGCAGGTTTTCTGTTTGGACGTCGTGCAGGAGTAAGGCTTAATTTCCCCTGTGAGGTTATCAATGCAAGGCCTGACTTTGTTCAGACATACAGCGTTAATATGGCTAACGCCCTCACCCCTCGTAATCCCGAAAGGCAACTTAAAGAAATCTCTATTCCAGTAACAATCATGCTTGCTGAGCATGATGAACTGTTTGATGTAAGCCGTATGGAAGAGTTTTTCAGGAACTGCGGCAATCCGAATGTAAGCAGTCGAGTTGTGGCAGATAGTACACATCTCGATTGTATTTTCGAGTTAACGGATATGGTGAGGGAACACTTCACTGGCCTGACTTCAAGAGCGCAATAAGAAAGTTATGTTCAACGTATTAGAACCACTCAGCTGTCATAAGTGAAACGTGCGCTGCTCGCTCATAACAGACCTTGCGTATTATCGATGCCCGCTTTGTGTCAGAAGCGGACATTATTGCGATTTCGATTATGATGATTTTATGAGCCAAAGTATGGTGGTTTAGTAACAGCAGAAGTGGCTCATATCTGTGATTTTGGCGGGAGCCCATTTTTTATCATTATTAAGAGAGTCGTGAACATGGAGCACCAATACACATCGCGCATATTATGGACAGGGAATCTGGGCACGGGCACATCGGGCTATAAAACCTATGCGCGGACATGGGACATCGCTGTAGCCGGCAAAGAAATCATCCATTGCTCCAACGATCCGTTACTGGGAGGTGATGCCAGTAAAATGAATCCTGAAGACCTTCTGATATCATCGCTTTCTGCCTGCCACATGCTCTGGTATCTGCACCTTGCCTCAGATGCCGGGATCACTGTTCTGGAGTATGAAGATTCCCCCATAGCTACTGGTGAAGTTCTAAAGAGCGGTGCCGGTCGCTTTGTTTCGGCGGTATTGAGACCTAAAATTACTGTCGCGGAGGGTACTGATCTTGACTTAGCACTAGCTATTCATCATGAAATTCATAAAGTCTGTTTTATTGCAAGATCGGTAAATTTCCCTGTCTTGTATGAGCCTGAATTTGTAATCAGTCATCTGTAAAACCAATTTTCCTCCTACAGAATTAAGAGGAGTTATTTGCGGCACTTCTGTTTTGCTCATAGCGGACATTAGCCTGACGTCCGCCTGCTTTCTGCCAGAAGCGGACATTCTTCAAATCTTACCGGGTCGATAGCAGGCACTCTCTGGCGCACCGTCACGGCGTCTTGCATTGCAACGCAGGCATGTCCGGGTTATTTCTTATTGAGTCCTGTTTGGTTTAACGGTTCCGGGAATCCGTATGTTTGACTGGGGAAGATCTGCGCTATTTTTCGACCTTTGCCCAGACTGGTTCGCTTGCCTCTGCGGCAAAAAAGCTGGGCGTTGATCATGCAACCGTTGCAAGGCGGATTGCATCACTTGAAGCGTCAGTCAATCTCAGGCTGATGGACTGCAGGCCACGATCCTGTGTTCTGACGGAAGACGGGCACCAGATAGCGCTCGTCGGGGAACGGGTGAATGCGGCAGCCTGTTCACTGCAGCGATACTCCAGTGCTGGACAGGATGCCGCAGAAGGTGACCTAGCGGTCGCGGCGCCCCCGGCTTTCACAGGTGCTTTTATCGCGCCTCATGTTAGAAGCCTTCGTAAAACTCATCCGCTTCTTCGCCTGAGCCTCCTGGAAACAAAGAGCGTCTTTCGCTTAACCGGCATGAAGCAGACGTTACCATCCGCGTTTCCGGAGGATGACTCAGCCAGTAAATCGTTTAACGGCGCCTGGTTTTCTCGACATCAGGCCGCCGTTGCATGACAACGCGCTAAACCTCAGGCGCGCACGCGCAGAGCTGCCTCGATCCTGTCGGCAATTTTCGTCACCGCGTAGGCAATCACCATGTAGAACACCACCGCAATCAGGAAGGCTTCGAGGTAGTAGAAGTTCAGTGCTGCGGTAAGTTGTGCCTGGGCAAAGATATCCACCACTTCGATGGCAAACGCCAGCGACAGGGCTTTCATGATCACCATAAACGCATTCGCCAGATCGGGAATCGCCGCCACGATAATCTGCGGGAACATCACCCGCCGGAATAGCTGTCCACCGCTGTAGCCGAGCGACAAGGCAGCATCAGATTGTCCGCTGTCGAACGAGTTCAGCGCTCCTTTCCAGACTTCAGCCTGGAACGCCGCGACACAGGCACTCAGCGCCACAATGATGATCGCCCAGTTCGGCAGTGAGTGAGCATTGACCTCCACGCCAAACAGCGTGGCAACAAAGTGCAGCGCCGGTGGCAGGCCGTAGTAGGCGAGGAAAATCACCACCACCATCGGCACGCCTTTGAAGGTAAGTTTGTAGATCATCACCAGCTGGCGCAGCACCGGAATGCGGCGATGCTCAATGAATGCCAGCAGCCCGCCCAGCAGCGCTGAACAGATAAATACCGTCACCGCCATCAGCAGCGTCACCGGCACGGCATCAAGAATGCTCCAGAAATCCGGCAGCAAAACCTCCGTATCAAACATGGTTTTTCTCCCTTTCTCAGACGCTGGTGGTGAACTTCACGCGCGGCGCAGACTGCGCGCTGTACTTCGCATGACGTTGTTCAAAGAAGCGGATAACCAGCCACGCCACACCGCACAGCAGTGAATAGAGCACAGCCAGCACCAGATAAGTGCCGAACTGATACTGGTTGTAATCGCGCTCCATAATCAGGTGCGCGGTCGCCATCACATCTGCCGCCCCGATATACATCACCAGCGCCACGTTATGAATCAGATAGATAATGGCATTGCCGTACCCCGGCAGCGCAAAGTGCACCGCCTGTGGACCGATGACACGCAACATTTTCTGGCGGAAGCTGTAGCCCAGGCTGTCGAGCGCATCATGCTGCCCCCGCTCCACTGCCAGGTACGCCGGACGCATCACCTCGGACAGATAACCGCCGTGATACAGACTCAGACCGATCATCGCCGCCACGTTGGCCGAGAAAATGTCGCCTAAGCCAATGTTATCGGTAATTAGTGGCATGCCGTAGAAGGCGACAAACAGCTGCAACACCACCGGCACGCTGCGCGCATAGGAGACATAGAGATCGGCCAGCTGGCTGATGACGGGAATACGGCGCACGCGGAAAAACGTGGCGAGCAGCGCCAGAAAGAAGCCAATAATCATTGCCACAAACATGATGCCGAGCGTCAAAGGCAGCGCCGACAGCAGTTCTGGAATCATGGAGGATAGATTCACGGTGAAACACTCCTGCTAAAAAGGACAGCATGCGCCCGGCGTCATACCGGGCGCAGTGAATCTGTTACTTCATGTACTTCGTAACGTCTTCGCCAAACCACTTCTGCGCCAGCTTATCCAGCGTGCCGTCCGCTTTCAGTTCCCGCAGGGTTTTGGTGATATCATCATTCAGCGCCTGATTTTCCGCCGAACGGTGGATCAGCACATAGGTGTTGTTGATCGCCACCGGCTCACTGGCTTTGATCGCCAGCTTCTGGTTATCAATCACCGTCTGCTCACCGAGGTTTGAAGGCAGGATCAGCGCGTCATATTTACCGTTCTGCACTTCCTTCAGGCGATCCGGGTAAGGCACGCCGGCGCTGGATGCTTTGATGGTGATTTTGTCGTTCGGGTTATCCTGTTGCCATTGGGTGACGAACTTATACACGCCACCGCCGGCGGTCACCGGCACGATATTCTTACCGACCAGATCTTTCATACCGTTGATAGTGCTATCGCTGCGGCTGTAGATCTTCATCAGGCTGGCCCCGATCGGCGCATCCGGAATCAGGAACTGTTTGCTGCGCGCAGGCGCTTTGTAGTATCCGCCGGTCGCCATGTCGTATTTGCCGGTCACCAGACCGGTTTCCTGGGCGATATCCGCCGCACCTTCCATCACAAATTTGTACTGAGGCAGTTTCGCGTTGATGGCTTTCAGCACGTCCGGCTCGTAGCCTTGTGGCTCATGGCCGATCGCGCCCCATGACAGCGGTTTGGATTCGGCTGCGGTAGCAATTTTGATGGTGCGCACGGCGTCAGCAAAGCTATTACCGCTGATCAGGGCCAGTGCGATGATGCCAGGGGCGGCCAGGCGACGTAAGGTGGTTTTGATTGCAGGCATGTTTTTGATTCCTTTAATTATTAGAATACTTTTTCTGAGTTAAGAAACTGGGCCAGGCGCGGCAGCGTCGGGTTATCAAATATCTCTGCTGGCGTTCCCTGCGCAGCGACCACACCCTGATCCATAAAGACGATGCGATTCGAAATGCTTTTTGCGAACTGCATTTCGTGCGTCACCAGCAGCGAGGTAATGCCGGATGACGCGACATCTTTAATCACTTTAAGCACTTCTCCCACCAGCTCGGGATCGAGCGATGAGGTCGGTTCATCAAACAGCATCACTTCCGGACGCACCGCCAGAGCCCGGGCGATACCGGTACGCTGTAACTGGCCGCCAGACAGCTGCGACGGATAGTGGTCCAGCCTGCCGCCAAGGCCGACGCGCTCCAGCTCCTGCACGGCGATGTCGCGCGCCTGCTGCCGGGTTTTACGCTGGATGACAATCAGCGGGTCCATCACATTCTCCAGCACCGTCATGTTTTTAAACACGTTAAACTGCTGAAACACCATGGCGGTGCGCAGACGGATCGCCTGAATCGCCGCTTTGTCGGGTGACTGATAATCCATGCGGATCTGATCAAGTTGAATCGTTCCCGCTGACGGCTTCGCCAGATAGTTAATACAGCGCAGTAAGGTGGTTTTACCGGTGCCGCTTGGCCCGATGATCGACACCACATCGCCGCGTTTCACCGACAAATTGACGCCTTTCAGAATCGGGTTGCTGCCGTAAGCGAGCGAAATATTGTTGAGTTCTAACATCCGAAGCAGCCCTTATTTGTTCAGGTCAGCATGGCCAAGCACATGCATCAGACGGTTGGCCCAGCCAAAGATGGCGATAGCGTGGATCAGATCGATAATCTCCTGATCGTTCATGCCGACGGCGCGCAGCGCAGCGACATCCTCTGGCGTCGCTTCAGACGGCGTGACCGATAAACGACGCGCAAAGTGATAGATCGCCGCGTCACGCTCACCTAAGACATCTGCCCGGTCAAAATAGATGGCGCTGACCACCGCCTCACTGCCGGCCAGCTGTGCATGACGGCGCGCATGCACCACCGCACAGTAGCGACACCCGTTAACGATTGAAGCCCCTAGCGCGCCCAGCTCACGATCCGCGCGGTCCAGGCCGCCTTCAACATACATGATGGCGTTGAACAAGCCGGTGCGTGCGGTATAGCTCTCGGGATCGTGGACCAGCGTGCGCACGTACTCGGAGATTTTCTTGTTGGACGGCGTCACTTTCATGGCATCAAGCTGCGCCGGTGTCGCCTGGTCAACATCCACTGGCGTGATATAGGGATGCCAGTGCAGCGGCTTGAGATTAACGGCCGGAATCATGCGGACCTCATCAAACGTAAGCCAGCCGCGACGCGCGTCTGAAAGTTAACAAAGGCGATCAGTTCCGAGAGCGCGACGATTTGCGGGTTGCTTAATCCGGCCTGCTCCAGCAAGCGAATATGCTGTTCGGTAGCCTGAATCGGTTGCTGTGTCACCATATCGGCATGGCGTGCAATGGTTGCCAGCGGCTCTTCCTGCACAAGGCCGCCGGCCGCCAGTGCCAGCAGTGCTTCAGACGGGTTTAACGCCACCAGCTGAGCCTGATAATCCCGTTGCAGCGGTGCATCGCCGTTCAATACCGCCATCCGCCGGGCCAGTGCCAGACGCAGATCTGCCGGTAAACCCTGTTCGTCTGCCGGCGTTAGCACTGACAAACGGCACGCTTCTGCGCCCTCAACAAATTCGGGACGCAGGCGGCGCGTCTGATATAACGCCTCTTCGGGGGTTAACCCGGCGGCTTGATCAATAGCGTCGCTCACAACGCGTTCTCCTGTTTTAGTTGCGGGGTTGAATCCACCCATTCATCGCCCTGCAATTCAGGGGTGTCAAAAGCTTGTAAGCTGGCGAAATGCTGGCTGACGTCTTCGGCAAACAGTGAAGCAGCAATGCCGCGTACCAGACGATCGGCCCCCGCGCTCACTGCCGGAATATCCCCGGAGACTTTGCCATGCGTCAGCATCGCCGCATCGTTAAAGCAGTGGATGTGTGCCAGCATCGGGCAGGCACCCGGCGTTAATTCGCGGAACTCAAAGGCAGGGCCAAGATCCGGCGCTTCCAGCAGGTTGCTACGTGCATTACCCATTTCGGGCTGATAGCGACCGTCGGACCAGCTACGGATATGCGGCGCGATGGCGGCAAATTCCGGGCGGCCGCGAAAATCATTGGTAAAGCCGGTGGCGGCGATCAGGAAATCGTAGCGCAGTGCGCCCTGGGTGGTTTCAATCAGCAGGCCATCTGCTTCCTGTCTGACGGCGTTGATGCCGCAGTCGAGGAAGAAGCGCGCATTGTCATGACGGGATACACGCAGGGTGGAAGAACGCGGCGGCGGCGTTTGTGTCGCGGCAGTGTATTCAACAAACCTCCACTTCCATGCGTCCGGCAACTGGTGCATGCCGTGCACCACACCCTGGCTGCCAATGCCGGTCATCTTGTTAATGCGCGGCATCTCTTTACGACGAATCAGCAGATCGACTGCCGCAGCGCCCTGCTCCAGTGCGGTGGCCGCGTTATCCATCGACGACGCACCTGCGCCAATCACCGCCACACGTTTACCCTGTAACGCCGAAAAATCAATATCATCAGCGGAGTGCGCCCAGAACCGGCGGTCAACGCCTTGCAGAAAATCCGGTACGGCAAAACCGCCGAGTCCGGAACGCCCGGTGGCCAGCACCAGACGCCGGGTGTAGACACGGCCGGTTTCAGCACCTTCCAGATCCACCGCAATGTAATCCCCGGCCTGCGCGATATTTTTAAGGCGTACACTGTTCTGCACCGGCAGATTCAGCACCCGGCGATACCAAATCAGGTAATCCATCCACTGCGCTTTAGGGATTTTGTCCAGTTCCTGCCACGCGTCTTTGCCCCACTGCGCCGTAAACCACGCGCGGAAGGTCAGCTGCGCCAGACCCAGCGCCGGGCCCTGTAGCGTTTTGGGTGATCGCAGGGTTTCCATGCGTGCAAAGGTGATCCACGGCCCTTCCCGTCCTGCAGGTGCGGCGTCATAGGCCACCACATTGCTGATACCGGTGAGCTGTAATTTGGCGAGCGCAGCCAGACCACACATACCTGCACCAATCACCACCACATCGCGTACTGGTGCATTCTGCCAGGCGCGTTCCGGTACCCAGGATTTGGCAGGCAGTTCCAGAAATTCCAGATCCTGCTGAAGCTGAGCTTCCAGCGCGGCAAGACCTTTGGCGGCATACGTCATAGAGAGTTCCCTGGTGTCAGCGATCGCTTAGAGCGAGCGAAAACGGTTAAAACGCGCCGATGACCCTGCCTTTCTTATTATCTATAAAATGCATAATAGGCGATTAACAATCATCAAAGCGCATAGTAACAACGAAGTTTTCGCATAATCCTCTTGCCCAAAATCGGAGTCAAGAACTGTGCTCAGCAAGTGACCTATGGATTTCTTATAAGTTATGCCGCAAAGGTTATAAGCATTGAAAATAAAGACTTTATTTTCGAACGTTATGCACCGTTATCCCTGAACGGGTCTGGGAATACAGGCTGACGGCCACCCGCAAGGATGACCGTGACAGGCGAGCGGATATCATTCCTGGTTGATGATGCGCATAATGCGCGGATGTTCGCTGGCTGTCAGGCGTTCAAACCCCGGCAACAGCTGCGCGGCGGCCTCTGCCAGGGCTTCCACCAGCGCCAGCACTGCGCTGGTAATCTGACGGCCCTGCGGGGTGATCACGCCAAAGAAGTAAGGAATATCTTCCTGAATCGGACGAATGGCCACGCCGGCCAGCGGCATGCCCCAGCCGGTTACCGGTTCGAGGATCGCCACGCCCAGTCCCGCCCGCACGCAGCCCAGAATATTCGCCGACGAGTTGGTCTCAATGATTTCCGGCAGCGGCGCTTTAACCTTCTTCAGCGCTTTTTCATAGCGCCCCCGTAAGCGCTGCGGGCTCCAGGGCGCAATGAAACGGCGGCCTGCCAGCTGGCTTAGCGATAACGTGCTGTGCGCTGCGAGCGCATCCTCTTCCGGCAGCGCAACCACGCACTGCGACTGCCCAATCCAGTGCAGCTCAACTGCGTGATGCTCAAGAGGCAGACTGCATAAACCGATGTCAGCCTCTGCGGTGATCACCGCATGCGCCGTCTGCTCCGCGGATTCACTGATGATTTGCACTTTATTTTGCAGATTAAGCGCGGCCAGTGCCGGAGGCAGCAACCCGGCAGCCAGCGCCGGCGTCGCAGCAATACTGAGCGGGCGATGCTGCTGATGCGCGATCTCCTGTGCGCGTAAGCGGATCTGCTGCAGTGACAGCAGCGCTTTTTGCACATACTGATGCAGCTGTAACGCCTCTTCAGACGGATGAATGCGCGGGCCATTGCGAATAAACAGAGGGTAACCCAGCGACTGCTCCAGCTCCTGAATCAGGCGGGAAACAGCAGGCTGTGAGCGGTTCAGCGCTTTGGCTGCCGCAGTGACGCTGCCTGCCGAAATTACCGCTGAGAAGGCTTCCAGCTGACGCAGGTCGAGGTCATTTAACAAGGTCATCGCGCGGGTACGTTCCTAAGTGATTGATCGTTCCCGATAAACATCCGGGAAAAAATCCATCATAGAGAGAGTCTGGCGAATTAGCCACAACGAGAAAAGCCGTGTGGCTTCAGGAAAGCCCGCGCTGAGAGGCGCCGCCTTGATCGCGACGCCCCGACACATGTCCCCCATTACGGCCACAGGCACGGCGCGGACAGTTGAATGAAGTGAACGGCGGTAAATTGTCTGACCTGCGCGTACTATTTCGTTTTCGCTGACAGCGGACGCTGCCTGAACCCGCGGGCGGGTGCTAAAACGCAGCCCGATCCTTACCCCTTGATGCCGGCGCAGAATTTGGGTTCAATGATTTTTCAACCGACACACCTGCCGTAAAAGTCTTTGTGCAAACGAAGAAAAAGAGGCGGGCACCCGGTTCGTCACCGACGATAAAGGAAAAAGATGGACAACGCAGCCTTCAAAGCAGTGATAAACCTGTATGAAAGACATGCTCAGGCCTTTGCGGCTCTGCGCCCGGTCAGTTTGACAGAACGGCCGTGGCTTGACAGGTTTATCCGCTATCTTCCTGCCGGCGGGCATGTGCTTGATATCGGCTGCGGCACGGGTTCGCCCGTGGCGGAATATTTACTGGGTCAGGGTTTCAGGGTCACAGGCATTGACTCCTCTCCTTCCATGATTGCCTTGTGCAGAGATAAATTTCCGCAAGCCAGCTGGAAAGTGGCTGACATGCGCCAGCTGGACCTGGGAAAAACCTTCGACGGTATTCTGGCGTGGGACAGCTTCTTTCATCTGTGCCAGAGTGATCAGCGTGACATGTTCGCGCTTTTCTCAGCCCACGCCCGCCCCGGTACAGTGTTAATGTTCAATACCGGCCCGGAAGCAGGCGAAGCCTTTGGTCAGTTTCAGGGAGAAACCCTGGCGCACGCCAGCCTGTCGCCTGAGGAGTATGCCTCACTGATGCAGGATTATGATTTTCAGATAGTCCGGCATAGTGCAGAAGATAAAGCGTGTAACGGCCGCACGCTGTGGCTTGCGGTCAAATCGGTGCCCGGCCAGCCGGACTGAGGAGCGGCGAAAAACCGTTGCTACGGACTGCCGTACCGGTTTCCGCGCATGGCGCCCCTGCCCCGGAAGCAAGCCTGCCCGCCAGTGAGATACGTCAGGGACAAACAACGGGATTGCGGTAAAACGCCAGTTGACTGCCTGTTCGGGGGCAGACGCAATGATCAACGCTCGTTAGAGCGACTCAGTTATCTTCACTTGCGCGGAATTACCCGGTCGCGTATGAGGGCTGATCGTTCAGAAACAATCCCGTCGCGGTTAAGCGAGCAACAGCAGCGCCTTTTAACCGGGGATATCAGGGAATCACTCCCCGGAAACAGCCAGTGATCAGCGCGCAGCGTCAGAAAGCGGTGTGCTGTGTGCAGCAGCCACACGAGCATGCAGGAAATCGATAAACGCCCGCACTTTTTCCGGCACGTGGCGCGTATTTGGGTAAAGCGCGTAGATGCCCTGCCGCGGAAAATGATGATCGGGCAGTACCTGAACCAACCTACCCTTCGCGATTTCATCCTGTACCAGCCAGGCGGGCAGGATCGCCACGCCCGCTCCGGCTAAAGCAAAAGCCAGCAAAGATGCCGCGCTGTCAGCCATGACCCTGGCGGAATGACTGGCGTTTAACAGCACATTTTCCCCGTCCGGTGCGGTCACCTGCCAGCTGAGTGGCGTTGATAAGCGGCTGTGCGCAATCCATTTTGCTGCCGCAAGTTGCGCAAGATTGCGGATTGACGGTACAGCAAGGGTGTTGAGATAACGCGGCGCGGCGACTGCCAGAATGTCAAACTGATCGATGAGACGGGCGTGGTGGCTGGAATCAGCCAGATGACCCAGTCGGATAGCCACATCAAAGCGGCCGGTTATAAGATCGTCGTTTTTCGATGAGGAAACGTGCTGGATACGTAACTGTGGATGTTTTGCCGCAAAGTCAGCGAGTGCCGGGACAATGACGCGAACGCCATACTCGGCGGTCGTGGTAATTCTGAGTAGGCCGCTTAATCCGGCGTGATCGCTACGCACCTCCTCCAGCGCGCTTTCGGCATCCTGCAGCAGCTGAAGGCAGCGATGGTAGAACCGTTCGCCGCTATCGGTAGGGGAAACCCGCCGGGTGCTTCTGGTGAGCAGTGAAACGCTCAGCGCTTCCTCAAGCTGTTTGATATTAAAACTGACCACGGCTTTGGTCAGTCCCAGCGTCTGCGCTGCGCCGGTAAAACTGCCCGCCTCCACTACCGCGACAAACATGCCCAGTCGTTGCAGATTGATCATCCCGTCCTCTTTTCACAGGGTTATTGTCAAACCAGATTTGACAGTGTAACAACCGGCAGTGAATTTATCCCGGTTATCGTTGACCCTATACTGCGCACATCATGCTGACCTGTCTGAGAAAAAAATGTCTTATCGTGTGCGCGTAGCCAGTGTGTATCTGCTGGGGTTTTTTATCGATCTTGTGAACATGTTTATCGCCAGTGTGGCTTATCCGGATATCGGCCGACGTTTTGCTGCCTCTGTCAGCCAGCTGGCGTGGATAAGTAATGGCTATATTCTGGGCCTGACACTGGTCATTCCTATGAGCAGCTGGCTGGCAAGGCGGATGGGGGCGAAACGCCTGTTTATGCTGTCACTGGCGATGTTTATTGTGAGTACCTGCGGCGTGGGTGCGTCAGCGTCTGTTGCACAACTCATCACGTGGCGCTGGTTGCAGGGTATCGGTGGCGGGCTGCTGATCCCTGTCGGCCAGACAATGACCTGGGCCTTGTATCAGAGCCATGAGCGCGCCAGATTATCTTCAGTGGTGATGCTGGTTGCCCTGCTCGCCCCCGCCCTCTCACCCGCTATCGGCGGAATGCTGGTGGAGAGCCTGAGCTGGCGCTGGGTGTTTCTGCTCAGCCTTCCCCTCGCCATCGTGACGCTGGTGCTGGCAGGTTTGTGGCTTAAGCCGGTTCGCCCGCAGACATCATCCGAACCGTTGGATCTGGTGGGATTAGTCAGCGGCTGTGCTGCGCTCACGCTGATCCTGCTGGGACTGACCTGCGTGGGTGAAGCAGGCCAGCCCGGTCAGGGCTCGCTGATGCTGCTGGCCGGGCTTATCACGCTGGCTGGCTATATCAGAAACGCGCTTAAAAAGCGTCATCCACTGATTAACCTGCATCTGGCGAAGGAGCCGCTGTTACATACTGCGATGCTGATTTATCTGTTCATCCCCGGTGTGTTTACCGGCGTCAGTATGCTTACCATGCTCTATCTGCAAAACCAGCTGGGCCTGCACGCCAGCTTTGCCGGCGCCCTTATGCTGCCCTGGTCACTGGCCTCGTTTGCCGCCATCAGCCTGACGGGTAAAAGGTTCAACCGCTGGGGGCCGCGTCCACTTTTTATCGCCGGCAGCCTGATACAGGCTTCCGGTATTGGGATGCTGGCGCTGACAGGCCAGACAGCAGACGCCATGCTGTGCGTGCTGGCTTTCGCCGTGATGGGTTTTGGTGGCAGCTTGTGTAGCAGCACGGCGCAAAGTTCTGCTTTTCTCCACATTGCCGATCGCGAACTTGCCGATGCCAGCGCGCTGTGGAATATCAATCGGCAGCTCAGCTTTTGTCTCGGCGTGACGCTGGTCAGTCTGCTGTTCAGTCTGATGGCGAAGACGGGTATGCCTGCTGAACACGCCTTTCATCTTTGCTTTGTCATAGCGGCCTGCAGTGCTGTCATTCCGGTCCTGTGCGCGCTCCGCATCGCCAATCACAACGTCGTACTTATGCTTAATAAGGAGCCGAAATGAATCCGTATTTTCAGGAAGTGCTGGATGCCCATCAGTTAATTCAGGAATGGCTGGGCAATAAAGAGGCAAAAGAGGAAGTGTGTGAAACTCTTTTAGCGCGTTTTAGCCCGGCATACTCCATGGTGACAATGGGCGGCGGGCTGCTGGATTACCCGAAGGTTAACGCCTTTTTTCGCACTCAGCGCGGTGCCCGTCCTGGCCTGAAGATCGGGATCAGTGACATGCGGATTATGGCTGCCAGCGACCATGGCGCAACGGTTGTCTATAGAGAGACGCAGCAACTTCCCGGTGAGAGTCCGACGCTGCGTTTTTCAACGGTGGTGTTTGAAGCAAAGCAGAACGGCCGCGTTATCTGGCGCCACCTGCAGGAGACAGCCATACCGCAATCATAAAATGCCTTGTTTATGATGAGCGAAGGGCCCTCTGCGCATGCCAGTCGATAAAGTATGCCGGTGCCTGATGCGTCATAACACACTCAGATAAACAGGGGTACCAGCGCCTATACGGCTGGCTGTCGAAGCGGATGGTCAGTCAGGCGGGCCGAAAAAACCGTTCTTTCGGCCCGTACGGGGCTGCCCCGCGTGGCGCCCCCTGCGTCCGGAAGTAACCCTGCCTGCCAGTGGGATGTGTCAGGGATAAGCAGCAGAATCGTGGTAAAAAGCAGAGTGACTGCGTGCCGCCTGCTCAGCGGCAGACGCAACCATCGACAGTGGTCTGTGAGCGGTTACTCCGCCTTCACTTGCGTGAAATTATCCGGTCGGGTGTGAGGATTAAGCGTGCAAAAACGATCTCATCGCTGTTAAGCGAGAAAACAGCATCGCCTTTTTACGCTGCGATTTCCGGTTCACCGAAATGGGGAGAGGCTACGTCATGCCTGATTACCGAACAATTTTCGCTGACGGCAGTTGTTCGGCATTGCGCTCATCGTACTGGCTGTGTCCGAAACAAGGCCGGTGAACGCTTTTTATCCGGGTACGTCAGCCGCATGTGGTGTCAAGGTGCATGACCATGGCCTTGTGTTAACTTGCTCAGGCTATGTCAGTATGAATCTGATTAGCTGCCACAGTAGCCAGACGCCCAGCGTAAACTGTATCGTCCGGACAGCCCATGCGGTATAGCGCCAGGAATGACGTTCGCGCTCATCGGCCCCGGCGATAACCGGATCGGCATTCTGTTTTCTTTTTTTCGGCCTGAAATCCAGCCAGATGGACGCTATCGCCGCTAATCCCGCGAAAATTTTCAGCGCCAGGTGTCCGTCCATTTCTGCTCTCCTTTCTGTGCTTTTTTTCTCAGATAAGAACGACGTAAAAACCCGCAACGGCTACCAGCACAATGAAATAACGACAGTGCTGTCCGTATTGAAGCGGACTTCCCGACTCCGGTTGATAACCTGCAAAACCTGTCGTCTTTTTGTTCCGGCGCGGGTAAATGACAGATGCTCAGGGTGGCAGATAAAACGTCCAACCGTCCGTTATTTCAGAATGGCCGTAAGAAGGCTACTGAATGCAGACCCCGTTACGAAAGCACACTCCGTTGTCATTTCCTCTTTGCGAATGTCAGACAGTCTGGCGAGTGCACTTTCAGCATCAGCAGCGCGCACCTCTTCAAACAGCTTTTCCCAGCCGTCACGGGTCAGGAGAGCGGATGTTTCCGCGTCCGATCTTTCCAGAGCAACGATGTGCTGCCCCTTTTTAAAAAAGCAGAACGCCGGCATGGTGTACTCCAGTAATGAGGTGACAGATAAAATAATCTATCTGAACTATTCTGATGACGTAAAGCAGAGCTTTATATAAAGGTACTGGCTCTGGTTATTAAGTTAAGACCAGATACAAAGCCGTGACGGGATATGTGCAGTATAGGCGTCCTGAAGCGGCTGCAGCGCGCTACCGGCACCGTTCAACTGCAGGAGTAGACAGGCACATGCATGCCGCTGCGTGACACCAAGAAGATCGACGGTGCATTGCCCCGCAGCCTGGAATGCCCGGGAAATGATGTTATTTTCTGCTTTGGGCCAGAAGCGGAACTGACGTAAGCAAGCTAACTTAAGAAACATATGTAAGCGGGACTGAGATTTAATTTACAGGCTGATCAGGTTTCAGATAGCAGAGCACTATGCTCAATCTGCAGGATCATCCTAAACCAGGACATCGCCTACCGGAGGCTTTATGCAAAAGGCACTTATGCTAGAGAACAGACTCTTTGCCGCGATGCTTCATTCTGATACAAAGGCGCTTGATACCCTTATCGCTGACTCACTGATATTCATTAATCACGCCGGACAAAATGTTACCAAAGCTCAGGATTTGGAGATGCATTCTTCAGGGCTGATTCGCATTCAGGATATTACACGGGAACGTTTTAATGCCTGCGAATATTCTGGCTGCCTTATCGTAGATACCTGCGTATCGGTTACGGGAACATACGATGGTCAGAATGCAAATGGCAGGTTCCATCATTTACGCACCTGGGCTGTGATTGATGGACAATGGCAGGTTGTCGGTCTGAAGAGCTCGATGGGTTAATATTGCAAGGCATGAAAAACGTATCACCCCGCTTCAGCCTGCCCAGAAGAATAGTAAAGTGGAAATACCTTCAATTTTCAGACTGGCTTATATATCTCTTTTCCGCTTATAGCAACCATGGGCATCTCATGCTAACCGCTTTATGGCAGCGCGAACTCTCTGACAGTGCTGATATGCCCCTTACCAGACAAAGCTGCGACTTATAAATGCACCGCGCGACCCGCGCCGTTCGGCTTCACGAAGATATAAAGTACCGGCTGGTATCTTCATATTGTTGACTGGCAGACAAAGGAACGACGGCGTACGGTCCGCCAGCCTTAATGCCAGGCAAGTCTGCCTGGTGTGCAGGTTGCTTAATCTGCTAAGACGGACGGCAAATGACGCTTTCCAAAAGGCACAGGGATGCGGATGCTAAATCTCTTTCGCACCCGGACACCTGCACCGCGAAAGAGATGCCGCCCGGGAAGGTAGCGTCAGCGTATGCAGGACCCGTTATCCGCCCCCTGCACTGGCCGGGAGACTGCTGAAATGCGCCGGGAAGCGCCTTCATGAAGTTCAATCCGCCTGTCACGTTCAGGCACAAATCGCTGCGGGTCAGTGCCGCGTATTTTCTCCGGACACCATTTTGATAGCATCGCGTATTGCTGTTTCGCGCCACCTGTCTCCCGCATCAACCAGAAAATCCTGCAGTTTCTGAAGCAGCGCTGCGTCTGTGAGGGTCGCCTTCTCACCAAGCAACTCCAGAACGGCTTCACCGAGTACGATATCGCACTGGTTTTCTCTTTCTTTCCTGTTCATGTTGATACCCGTCTGCTGTGTGCATCTGCTTTTGCGGCAGAGCAAAACACGTATCTTAAGCCAGAACAGCACGTCAAGCCTGGCGGGAACTTTAAAATTTACAAAATCTCTGATTTATAAAGAGATGTTCCGCTTTAATGAATCGCCACACCCCGTGGCGTTTTTTTTGCCTGAAAAACAGCAGACGCTTTTACCGCGGCTGGCGAAGCATGGAACTGTCTGATTCGAAACGGCGCATAAAAAAGTGCGGCTATGCTTAAAGGGTCCACGCCCGCTTATAACGGGCACTCGTGTTCAGCCAGCTCGATATACGCTGAAATAGTCGGGACACTAAGGAGGCAAAATGGATACAGGATCTTCACAGTCAATGGATGAAATCAGTCTGGTGATAGGCCGTGCAATATCCAGTTTGATATCTTCAGGAAAACGCGTGGAAAAAGACAGCTTACTGGAACAGCTGAAACTGTCTGAGACGCGTGCCGTTGATGGTATGAAAACAGTCTATGCCACAGCCATCACGCTGATAGCGGAAAGCGATGAGTTTCGTCTCGGCGCGCCGCGCACGTAGCAGAGTGTCCCGCCCGCGAACGCGCGGGTGGAGGATCATCCGGTGCGCATGCTGTCGCCTGCAGCACCTGTGCGGCTGATGCTGCGGGCCCGGCAAAAGCGGACCAGACACGCCGCGCTCATCAGGGCGGCCGGCAAAGCGCCAACCTGCTGTTGCCTCAACTGACCTCACACTCTCGGCGACAGCCGCGCGTGAGGTCAGCCAGTCTCTTTAATTAACGTCTTTGAGATACCCGGCAGGTGCATAGCGTCGCGAACCGGTATGGCTTTCGCTGTGTGGCGTATCCATACTGTCGATAAGTTTGGCCAGCTGATAGGTTTTCACAGATTCATGTTGTTTCAGCTGCTGTGAAAACTGCGCCGACAGATTCCCTTTATCGTCCTGCGTGACCGTTGTCGAGGTGCGCTCCTCATCATGTATCTGATGATACTGATAATTCTGCGATGACTTCTGTTCCGTCAGCGCCAGCGGCTGTCCGGGGCTCAGCGCCGTGTGGAAGCTGGCATTGAAGGTAAACACGCCGTCCTGGGTCAGGGTCTGTTGGTCACCGTTCTGCTGCTGACTGCTTTGCTGTGCCAGCGTCAGCCCAAACGTATCCTCTTCTTCGGGTTTCATCGGATTGCTGGCACGCGCCGTCTGCTGGTAAATGGCAGAGAAATCGGCCAGGCCGCTGATCGCGCCCGCTTTAGCGGCATTCGCGCCCACGGTGATCGCCTGCGGCGCTTCTGGCTTCTGACCGGTAGCGGCACGGGTACTGTTCAGCTGCGTGAATCCCGCTTTAAACAGGCCCAGCGCAGCGCGATCGTCCTGCCCGCGCTGCGCCGCTTTATCAAACTTATCGCTCCACTGCGCCAGCGCACTTTGCTGCTGCGCTGCGCTGCCGGTCTGGCTCAGATGACGCATATCCGTGGTGAGCCTGAAGCTGGCATCGGCGTTGTGAAACGCCAGCCAGCGTGACTGATCGTCGGCATGCAGATTCAGCGACTGCAGCACCGTATCGCCGCTGCGCAGATCGGTTTTCAAATCGATGCTTTTCAGTTGCTGTGTGTTGAAGGCCAGCAGATCGCCAATGTCTACATGGCCATTTCCGTCATCCAGCCCATCCAGCGTTTTCTGTAATGCGCCAGACAACTGGCTGATGGCCTGTGCCTCATCATCACTCAGCTTACCCTGCGCGGTTTTCAGTTCGATCTCCACGCCCTTGCTCTGCCGCGTCATCTGCAGGCTCACGCTCACCCCGCTTTGCGTGGTGATATCCAGCGCAATCGCGCTGCGCGTGTCGCTGCTCCCCGCGTCGCTGGCAGGGATTGAGATAACGCTGTCAGCACGCTGGCTGGCCAGCGTACTCAGCAGCGCGCTGCCTATGCCGTTCATGCCCACGCCTTTGGCATGCAGTGCGTCCAGCGCCTGTGACTGCAGCGCAGCGTTGACCTGGCTGCCGGCGGCGTGACGCACTGGCGTAATGTTGTAGATGGCAGCAATGGCCTCGGTTGATTCACTGAACGTTACCTTGCTGGAGGCTTCGGCGGTCAGATTATTTTGCGCTGCGCGATTTATTGCCGGACTGTTGACCACGCGCCCGCTGGCGCTGAGGTTCAGCTCCCTGTTTTGTAACCCAATACCCTTTATCATCCTGACTATCTCCACCTGGATTATCACCCGTGTTATCGGTCTTCTTAACGAAACCTTTACACTCCCGGAAGCGAGCTGCGCCCATAATGAGACGCAGCTTCGCTTCAGAGGTCATTAACGCGTTACCTGTCGCTGAGGCCCGCGCCCTGGGCGTCTCTGCTGTTACGCCGGTAGCGCAATTCCGGAAAGCTCAGCGCAGATATGCAGCAGGCGATCCTGCAGGGCAACATCATGGGCCTGTGGATTCGCGGTCATGCGCTTCAGGTGGTAGAAATATTTCCCTGTCACCCTGGCCTGCGGATCATCACTGGCGGCCAGCCAGGCCTGGGTCAGATGCGCCTGGTCCATATCGTCGGGCGCACCCGGACCGCCCATGTTGGTGGGCACCCAGCCGGGCTCCAGGGCGTTGACATGCACGTCCCGCCAGCGACGCGCCACGGCAAAAGCCAGCATTGCGTCGTGCAGTTTGCTTTCAGCGTAGGCATCAGCGCCGTTCCAGCGCCGCTTGCGCCAGAGAATATCGTCCAGACTGGCCCCGACATGATGATGCATACCGGAACTCAGATAGACGAGGCGCTGCGGACGCGCGATCAATGCGGTGAGCAGATAAGCCGAGAGCGTGTTGATTGCGAATACATGCGGCAGCCCGTCGCGGGTCACACGGCTGGCTTCACGATAGCCCACGGCAGCGTTATGGATCACGGCATCGAAGTGCCCCAGATCGTTAACGCGTGATGCGGTTTCCTTCGCCCCCGCAATCGTTTCGAGGTCGCCGACGACGACCGCTTCGGCCTGGGGCAAAGCGCGCCGGGCATCCTCCGCACGGCTGCGATTACGCGCGTGCAGCACAACGTCATGCCCCTGCTGAACCAGCAGTTCGGCAGCCATCAGGCCGAGGCCGGTGGACGAGCCGGAAATAAAAATACGCGACATAGCACTTCTCCAGAGTTGTGCGCCGCCAGACACGGCTGACGGCATGTGTGATAGTCAGGATTGGGCGCGGCGGGAGACGCTCGCGAGCAGCGCCCCCAGCAGTGCACAGACCGCGCCAGAAAGATACACCGCGGCATAACTGTAATGGCCGGCGATAAACCCCGCTGCCGGGCCAGCAAGGCCATAGGCGATATCGAGAAAAGCCACGAAAGCCCCCATTGCACTGCCGCGATTGGCCGGCGGCACCCGCCGCAGTGCTTCAACACCCAGCGCCGGGAACACCAGCGCACAGCCCAGGCCGGTCACCAGCGCGCCGGCAAGCGCCGTCCATTCATTTGTGCCCAGCCACAACATTGCCTGGCCCAGGGCTTCCACCGTCAGCGACCAGATTGCCACGCGGTAGCCGCCCATCCGATCGGGTAGATGGCCGAAGAGAAGGCGAACGACAATAAAACCGAGTCCAAAGGCTGTCATGACCAGGCCGGCGTTCTGCCAGTGATGTGCCGCAAAATAGAGTGAGGCGAAGGCGGTGAGGCCGGATAAGCCGACACCCTGCAGCATCAGCCCCAGCCCTTCGCGCCAGATGCGCCCGACCACCCGATAAAAGGGCAGCCGCACGCCGCCCGGCGACACATAAGCAGTCGCGCCCAGCGCGATCAGCGCAGCCAGAACCGGTGCAGCGATACAGGCCATCATGGCCACCGCAAGGCTGTAATGCTGATATAGCGCCATGCCAACCGGTGCGCCAATTGACAGCGCGGCGAACATGGCAATGCCGGTCCATGACATCGACATGCCGGCCCGCTGCGCGCCAACCGAAGCAATCGACCAGGACACGCAGCCTGTGACAAACTGGCTTTCGCCAAAGCCCGCCATCAGACGACCGGCAATCACGATGCCGAGACTGACGCCGGGCGACAGATCTGACGCCGAAGCGGCCAGATACAACCCACCCGCCAGCGCCGACAGCACGGCACCCTGCAGGGCAGAACGTTTGCCGCCCTGCTGGTCAGTTACCCGTCCGGCATAGCCACGGGTGAGTACGGTGGCCAGAAACTGAATGCCGATCACCAGGCCCACCACGAAGTTACTGAAGCCGAGGTGACCATGGATGAATAACGGAATCACCGGCAAGGGCAGGCCAACGGCCAGATAGCCAAAGAACAGTGCGGCGATAACGCCCGATGCCGGGCGCGGAAGCAGCGCGGGCGGGGTGTTTTCCTGCGCGATCCGCTTTATAGCGAGGGCTGGCATGGAAATCTCCTGTGCGAGAAAGGCGTAAAAGAGTGATACGGCCCGCTGCGACGGGCCGTGCTGTCATCAGGCTGCGGTGAAGCGATCAGCGTGCCAGCCACTGGCTTTGATCAGGTAATCACGGGACGCGGTGATATCCGCATTCAGTGCGGTGAGATCCACACCTATCAGCTGGCCCGCGCGCTTACGCAACTGGCCCGCCACCATCACCGTGTCTACGTCGGCGCGTTCAATCGCCTGCACCACCGTTCCGGTTACGTTCGTGACCGGGAAGACGGCGACGCTGCTGGTGCGTACCATAATGATGTCAGCCTGCTTGCCTGGCGTAAGGGTGCCAATCTGCTCCTCCAGTCCGGCGGCACGTGCGCCATTGACGGTTGCCGCTTTCAGCACCGCCGCGACCGTTACAGGTGCTGGCGCATGCACTTCGCCCCGGAAGCGCCGGTAGCGCATTGCTGAGCGCTGCTGGCCAAACAGCGCGTGCATTTCGCCGAACATATCGCTGCCAAACGCGGTATCCAGATCAATGCCCAGCGCCGGCGTCAGGCCATGATCAACGGCCTGCTGATAAGCGAAGCTCTCGTCGTCGAAGCCAAACAACGCATCTGAACGCGGATTAACGGTGACGTTAACGCCGGCTTCCGCCAGCAGCTGCCATGTCTCCTGCGGCACCCGGGAACAGTGGTTAAAGATGTTGTGCGTGCCCAGCACGCCTGGTTTGGCAAATTCCGGGCCGAGTTTTGCCAGATCGCCGATGAATTCCGTCAGAATCCGCATATCGAGATCGCGCGCCACCTGCCACCAGTCCAGATTCAGCTGACCAAACAGCCCTACGCGCACCAGGCTTTCCGCCGTATTCCAGCGTTGCGCCAGCCGTGGCAGATCGCCCGGCAGATGCGCGACTGACGCTTGCTTGTCCATCGCCGCCCCCACCATGTGTAATGCGCGAATGCCGCTCTCCTGCAGGGCATCCAGCGCGGCATCGGTGTGTGCCGGGCTGCGCGCGTTGTGGCAGGCATCAATAACGGTAGTAATGCCCGCATCCAGCGAGGCGGCCGCGGTCAGTCTGGTGCTCAGATACATGTCCAGCGGCCGGTAGTGGGCACCCAGTTTTTCGGCGACAACATCAATGTAAGCAAACAGGTCGTCCACATCAGGCATCATGCGACGCATCACACCCAGCCACATGTGGTGATGAGCATCAATCAGGCCAGGCATCACAATATGGCCTGAAGCGTCGATCACCTCAGCGTCATCCGCCTGCAGAGCCGGGCCCACCGCCGCGATCCGATCGTCCTCGACCAGCACATCGCCGACGTCAAGGTTGGGAACATTGGCATCCAGCGTCAGGATGATGCCGCCTTTGAAAAGAGTGCGCTTCGTTGTCATGTCGTATTCCTCTGAATAAAGGGATGATGTTCGTTGCGGCGTTAACCGACCCGTGACCGGAAAAACGGCGGGTCGCAACGACATGGCCGACACAATAGGTTGCGCACCATCTTTGATAAAGGTAGTTTCATTCAAATTATATTTGCTAAAAATCAAAGATGGGTACCTATGAGTTTTGACGGAAGACTTCTCTCCGGGTTAAGCGTGCTGGCCGCTGTTGTCGAGGCTGGCAGTTTCAGCCGCGCGGGCGAAGTGCTGGGACTTTCTGCCTCCGGCGTCAGCCGATCAATTGATCGGCTGGAAGAGCGGCTCGGTGTACGGCTGCTGAACCGCACCACGCGCACCCTGAACCTGACCAGCGAAGGCAGGGCTTTATATGAGCGCGCCGCACCGCATCTGGAAGGCATTGAGGTGGCAGCAAGCTATGTTTCGGGTGCGGCCGTGGCGGTGCGGGGTACCTTGCGCGTTAGCGTCAATCCCATCTTTGCTCGCTATGTCCTGGCACCAAACCTGCCGCTGTTACGCCAGCGTCATCCGGAACTGACGCTAACGGTGGTGCAGCAACCGGACGTCGGCGATCTGGTCACAGAGGGGATTGATGTTGCGGTGCGCTTCGGACCACAACCGCCCTCCACCATCACATCCAGGCTGCTGCTGAATACGCGCGTGCTGACAGTGGCCGCGCCAGCGTATCTGGCACAGCACGGAAGGCCGCAGCATCCTGAAGACCTGACCGGACATGAATGTATTCAGTACATTGATCCACGCAGCGGTAAACCGTTCAGCTGGGAGTTCCGGCGCGATCGGGAATGGCTGACAGTGGAGACCCAGGGACATCTGATCACAACCGATGTCGACCTTATGGTGCAGGCATGTGTGAGCGGCGCCGGGATTGCGCAGGTGTTGTCGCTGAACGTCGCGCAACTGATCGCGGACGGACAGCTGACCGAACTGTTTCCGCAATGGCCGGGTGAAACCTATCCGCTTTACATTACCCGCCCGTCACGCCGTCTGGCCCCCGCCGCCGTGGAGGCTTTTCTGGCGTTTTGCACAGAAATTTGTGCCGGTCTGGAAGCAACCTGATTCTGCAGCCAGACTGAAGGCAGACACACCGCCCCGGTTGCAGTTAGCAAGCCGGCGCTATGCTCAGTGATAAGGACACCGGTATGACCCCTTTTTATCAACTCTCTGCCACCCGCTTACGTGGTCAGCCCGGCTCTATGGCCGATTACGCGGGCAAGGTGGTGCTGGTGGTTAACACCGCCAGCCACTGCGGCTTTACCCCGCAGTATGCCGGCCTGGAAAAGCTGTATAAGAAGTATGCGGATCAGGGCCTGGTGGTGCTGGGTTTTCCCTGTAATCAGTTTGGTAAACAGGAGCCCGGCGACGCCGACGCTATCGCGCAGACCTGCTATATCAACTATGGCGTCAGTTTTCCGATGTTTGAAAAAGTGGCGGTCAACGGGCCTGCCACGCATCCGCTGTTTCGTTATCTGAAAACAGCCCTGCCTGGCCTGCCGGGCGGCTGGATTAAGTGGAACTTCACCAAGTTCCTGATCGGCCGGGACGGCACTCCCCTGCGGCGATTTGCCCCGATTACCACACCAGAAAAGATGGAGGCAGCCATTCGCACAGCGCTGGAAAGCAAAACGGTTTAGCGGTTGGATTAGGGGCGCTGAGCAGATTCAACAGCCAGCGTGTTGACAGAGAGAGGCGGCGCGCTAGTTACCCGCAGAACCTGAGAAAGCGTTTCAGTGGCTCAAGAACAATAGATAACCTGCATATTTCGTATCGCCGCCTCTTTTATAGCGCCATGGATAATATGCCATTGTAAAAAAGTGGTTTTGAGATGAGTGGGAGACAGAGCATCATCTCCCGCTTTAACCGGAGAAATTACCTGAGGAGTGATCCATAAATGGATCACTCTCTGACATAAATGCGATTGGCTTTTGAGCCGCTTCACCTGCAGGAATAAAATGTCTTTCATTTAGCTGTATGCATTCACATTTGCTACGTGCCAGAAGCAGAATAAAAGGTGAGAGAACCTCCTGCTCTGCTATCCGCTGCAGAGCAGGCTCCGGTCATGGTATCTTAATGTTTTGCTTCGCTGGGAACTATTACACAGGCGCAGAACGAAAGTCATGAATCGTTCGCTGTGAATTATTTATATAACATGCCTGATAATATTTATTATACCCGCAAACAGTGCACATACTCCGGTAAGGATAACAAACCCATTGATAAACCCACCGCGAAGATGACGTAGCCTCGCAACCCGGTAAAAGGCATACTGAGGCAGAAAGAAAACAATGAACACGCTGACTGGCACCATAAAATATTTAATAATATTAATTACATCCATGTTGGCAATTGTAGGTATTATTGTAATGATAAAAACTATCGCGACAGAGACCAGTCGCATCCCTATTCCGTTCGAAAACAGTTCGTTGCACCTGAAGTTGTTGATAGCCATTCCGATCAGGCTTTCGCGTGTCGCAATAAAAGTGCCCAGAAAAGCTTTCATAGCCGCAAAAAATATGATGATTTGAGAACTGATAGCAAGCCAGGGAGCATCAAATTTCCTTGCCAGAATTGACAGAGATGTCAGGTTCTCAACTCGCGCCTCTTTAATTTCAGCCGGCGTCAAAGAAAAGATACACCCAAGTGAAAAGAATACCACTGTTGCAATAATGACGATTAACGAAATTATAAGGATCTGATCTATCTTTTTAAAAGCCTGTTCGCCATGCGACTGTTTATAATGCGCCACAAGGCTGGAAACGATAGGGGTAAAACTGAACGCAAAAATCAATACCGGCAAATTATTGAATGTCGATTTTGCAATAGCTAAAACATTCGTTGTGTTCTCCTCCGCGGTAAGAAAAGAGGTATTCCAGTGCGGTATTGACATAAACCCAAAAAAAAGCAGAGACAGGATAAAAGGAAAAACGATCACGCCAACTATTTTTAATATACTCTCTGTTTTTCCCAGAGAGATAGCTGACATAAACGTTATTATTCCAAAGACGGTAACCCCCCTGTTTAATGGAGGGAACCCCATCTGGGTTTTGAAAAAGTCCAGGAATGTATTGCTCATTGTTATGGCATACACCGCCAGCGAAGGAATCATAATGAGAAAATAGGCTACTGTCAGATATTTTACCGCTCTTTTTCCCAGTAGTTCGTGGGTTGTATCGATGAGATTGCTCTTTGATGTTCTCGTTACCGTGCCTGCAGCTATATAAAGTGAAAGCACCCGATAAGTAAAATAGGTGACCGGGAAAGCAAGTACGATAAGTATAATCATTGACCATAAGCCAGCGCTGCCCAGGCTTATAGGCCAGAAAAGAGAACCGCTTCCGACTGCGCAGCCATAAATGGCCAGAATCCATAATATATCGGCTTTTATACTGTTCCCTATCATGTTTGGCGCAAGAGTACTTGAAGACATATTAATCTCCGTTACAAAGGGGGATGTTGTGTTTGTTCGCTTTTTTAAATAATTTTATTTAGTGCGTAAGCAAGATCGTCAATAAGTAACTGACTCTCTTCTAGCCCTATCGATAATCTGATAAGGGAGCATGTTCCTTCGTGATAAATTCGTGAACTCAGGCTTTCAGGTGAATAATAAGCAATCAGGCTTTTGGTCCCGCCATAACTGGCACCTATCCGGAACCGGGTCAATGAATCAAAAAACTCGCCGAGTCGCTTTTCATCTTTAAGCGTGAAAGAAAAGACACTTCCGAATCCCTTAAAATACTTCTTATACAGTCTGTAATCTTCGGAAGATTCGAGGCCGGGATGATAAACACTGGCGATAGCAGGATGTTTCTCAAGCCAGCGGGAGATGACTTCAGACGATCTGGACTGTTTTTCCTGCCGTAATGAATAGGTCTCCAGCCCTCTTATTGCCAGGAAACAGTCATCAGGGCTGACATACATTCCCATGATATCCTGCAAGCTTCTGAGCTTTGCATGGTGTCCGTCATCAGCGCTGCTAATACTGCCCAGTAGTACATCAGAATGGCCATTCATCATTTTAGACACGGCCTCAACAACATAATCGACGCCAAACCTGAATGGCCTGGAGAGTAGTGGGCCGCCCCAGGAATTATCAATGGCAGTGAGCAGATTATGTCGACGCGCTATCTCTGCCACTTTTTCAATATCCTGTACCTCCATTGTCAGTGAACATGGAGATTCCATAAGTATCAGGCGCGTGTTTTCCCTGATACTCTGCTCTATAAATGTAGTATTTCGTGGTGGACAAAATGTTATATCAATGCTTAATTTCTCCAAATGTTGAGTAAGGAATTCCCGCAGCGGACCGTAGCACGAATCGGGAACAATAACATGATCACCGCCTTTTAATGTTGACATCAATACCAACACCAGCGCGGCCTGCCCTGAAGGGAGGACAACCGTATTTTGGCTACCTTCCAGATCGGAAATTAAATTCTCCAGCTGACGGTGTGTAGGCGAACCGGTGATGCCGTAGCTGAATCCATCCGGTTGTCTTTTTTTCCTTTCTTCAAAACTGTCAAAATCATCAAAGACAATTGTTGATCCTCGGTAAACCGGCGTTGCCAGTGATTTGAATAAATCGGCGCCATTATTTTTTTGCACTGTTATCACCTTCTGGTTGAATGACAGGCTTTACTATTGCGCTTAAAAAACAGTAATTCTATACTGAAATCTAATGACTTCATAAGCTGAGGTAATATCTTGTGTATAAGGAAATTGAAACCTTCAGAGCGGTTATGCTTACCGGAAGTGCAACAAAAGCGGCTGAAATGCTTGGTGTTTCACAATCCGCCGTAAGCCAGAAGTTAAAGATCTTTGAAAGCGATTGTGGCCTTGAGTTATTCAGGCGAGAGCGAGGAAGGCTGGAAGCGACTGAGAATGCGCACATATTGATGCTGGAAGTAGAAAAACATTTCAGAGGGATGGAACTTATTGAACATAAAGTTAAATCTCTTAAAAACCGTATTGATACAACCATCCATCTTGCTGCGCATCCTGTGTTCGGCCAACAGGTCATTCCTAAAGTCATCGCTGGTTTTGTCCAAAGCTCTGTGACGAAAGTCAAATTTTCAATCAACGGTTCACGTGATATATATGAATCTGTGGATTCAGGAGAGTTTGATTTTGGTCTGGTAGCCAATGAGATATACGGGAATAGCTGTGTTTTTTATAGCTTTTGTACCGTTCGTGGTGTACTAATCACGCCAAAAAATATGCTCAACATAGCAAAAAAATCAAAAAGCCTTTCTGACATGGCAGGCCATAACTTTGTTGCTCTTAACTCGGAAGATACAACAAGAATAGCACTGGAAAAGGAGTGCAGGTTAAAAAAAATAAACCTGAACATGGTTGTTGAAACGCCTTATTGTCATACTGTTTTAGAATTGGTGAAGTCTGGTGCAGGCATGGGTATTGTTCACCCTTTAACCCTTGCTGGGATCGGTTCTGATGTGATAGATGCCTTTGATATTCGTGAAAACATCTACTTCGGAAGCAATTTAATATTCAGGAAAGATAAAACATTAAAAGAAAGCGCAAAAGAACTCATTAAAAACCTTAGAATACAGACCGCGAGAGAGCTCAAGGACGTAGCACGGGAGCATGGCATTGATATTAAAGCAAAGCAATTTGATATTTAAGAAATTACAACTTAACTCATTTTTCGCCAGTCTGGCTGACAGGCCGCTAATGATATGACTGGAGTGAAGAAAAAGGAGCTTAAGCAGCGTCTGTTTTAATTTAACATCAGGAAATTATCTTTCCGTTGCGGATTTATACTTTAAAATCCCCTTTAATTACTCAGTTACGCTTGTTGCATCTGAAATATTCGCATTGAAGCACATTATGGCTGAGGTCAAAGCATACGGCATTTACAGTGCGCCGTGCGCTTTAACAGGCACGGCGCACAGCACTTCAGGTAAACAATGCCGGGCCAGGATTAAATTCCCGGAAAGCGTCATCGACAGGCTGATAACCCAGCACTTCGCGCGTACGGGTAAGATCAAAGCGTTTAAAACGGTTATCTGAAATGCCATAGCCGATAAAGAACGTGATATTTTCCGCTTCAACCGCGCCGGTTATCAGGTTGACCGCATCCCGCGGACTCAGCCAGGCGCTGTAATCCCGGGCGTTTTTCAGCGCGTTTGCCTCTTTGTGTTCAAACGCCCCTATTCTGAGCGCGACGCAGGAGAGGCCATGCTGAGTGGCATAACAGGAACACAGCGCCTCACCATAACACTTGGTCACGCCATAAAGATTGGCCGGTGCCACGGCCATGCCCGGGTGGATTTGGACATCCACCGGATAGCCCTCAATGGTCTGTGCACTACTGGCAAATACAAAGCGCTGGCAGGTGGAATCAGCCGCCGCTTCAAGCAGCCAGGTAACAGACAGAATATTTGCCGGCAACAGCTGTTCAAATGACGCACTCGCATCAGGAATGCCTGCCAGATGCACAATAACATCCGGTGCGGCCTCGGTTAATAACGCCCGGGCTGCACCCGGCAGGGAAAGATCAGCCTGAATGAAGCGGTGCGGCGCGACAACTTCATCATCCGGCCGCTTGAGATCGGTAAGTATAAAATCATAGGTGGTGTGCATTGCCTGAAAAAAGGTGCGCCCGATGCGGCCGCTGGCACCGGTTAGCAGGAGTTTTTTTGCTGTCATTGCGGTTCCTTGTCTCGTCAACGTCGTTTCTGATAACGCTCAGAACAGGATGAACCGTAACATGACGCCATTAAAACAACTGTGATCTGGCCCGATAGCGCCATGCCGGTTAGCCACGCAAGACTAGATCGACCCGGCTTTTTCAATCACCAGCACGCGCGCTACGCCCTGTGGCAGTGCGAGGTGTTCTGTCCCTTCGCTGGCGTAAAAAATATCGCCGGTGTGCATTATTTTGCTTTTTACCTCCCCTTTCTCTCTGTATTGCATCTCGACACACCCATCCATGACGGCAAAAACCTCCTGTCCGTCATTGATATGCCATTTATAAGGCCGATCGGTCCAGTGAAGCTTGACGCTGGTGTTACCGAAGCTGGCAATGTGTTGTGCATCCCAGGCTGTTACGCCGGTAAACGCGCTGCTGCTGTAAAAATGCATTTTTCCTCCTGGCTGAGAATGGATGATGAGCGACACACACTTTACGACCAGGCCCGGCACACAGGCTATGTTTTGCGCGCAGCTTGTCCGGAAAAAAACCCGGTTTGTCCGCTTTCGGTTCAGGGCCTGTATCGCCCTGCAACACCTGCCCTGCATCAGCCTGGCCGGCAAAGGCTTACAGCCGGAACGACTGCTGCATGGCGCGCGCCAGGAGCGCTACGGCTTTATCACCGTGCGATTCAGCGCTTTGCATAAAAATGATGTCATGCTCCGGAATCGCCGGCAGGCCTTCCAGTATCTGCATCCGCGCAGAGACCTTACCGCGATCGATCAGGCTGATCGCCAGCCCGGCTTCGACACAGGCAATGACCGCCTGACTGGAGTGGCTCTCCAGCACCAGTCGCGTACGCCGTCCCGACACCTTAAGCGCTTCAGTTATCGCCTCGCGGTAGACGCAGGGTGCGGTGTAGACCGCCAGCGGCAGCGGATCGTGCTGCGCAACATCGGTGTTCACCGGCCCCACCCAGACGGGCGTAGTCGGCATCAGCACGCGTGTGTCATGGCGGGTTAACTGCCTGGGCTGGACCACCACGGCGGTATCTAATTTGCCCTGCTGAATCCACTCTCTTAGCTGGTTGCTGGGCCCCATTTTGAGTTCCAGTACCACATTCGGCCAGGCGGCCGTAAACGTCGGCAGGATCTCTTTGATGACCTGAGCCGCGTATTCATCAGGCACCCCGAGGGCAATGCGCCCGGTCAGCGCCGTACCGTGCAGATCGGCCAGCACGCGATCGTGCGTGCGCAGCAGTTCAGCGGTGGCTGCCAGCAGACGCTTGCCCAATGCCGTGAGAATGACAGACTGATTATCGCGCTGCAGCAAACGCCCGCCCGCGACCGCCTCCAGACGCTGGATATGCACACTCACGGCCGCAGGACTTTTATGTAAATGCGCGGCGGCCGCGCTGAATTTCCCCATGCGTACCACCGCGTGAAAGGTGCGTAACAGATCGATAGGGAGAACGCTGCTCATGGTTTACTCCTGTTAAAGTACTGCTACACATAATTTTGATTTAACAGAGTATAGCGCTGCCGTAGCCTGAGGAGATGTATCAGCTCATATGCCTCAGGGAGTCATTGCATGCTTCGTCACTGGCTTTATGTTGTTCCCCTGCCCTTGCTGGAAGCGGGATTGTTATTGTCATGGAGTTCAGGCTTTATTGGCGCGCGCTTTTCCATTCACTACGCGCCGGCTTTGCTGGTGGTGTTCTGGCGCTTCCTGGTGCTGGCCCTTCTGCTGTTCCCGTTTGTCTGCCGGGAGCTGGTCACCACGCCTTTTCGCGTGCTGGTAAAGCATGCGGCTATCGGCCTGCTGGCAATGGCCGGCTACATGCTCGGCGTGACACAGGGCATCGCTTTTGGCGTGCCGGCCGGGCTGGCGGCGCTGTGCGCCGATCTGCTGCCAGTGGGCATGGCGCTGCTGGCAGGTGTGTTTCTCCGGGAACGGTTAGCGCATCAAATCTGGCTGGGATTGATTGTCGGCTTAGCGGGCGTGCTATGGGTGACCCATGATGCACTGGGATTGGGTGATGCTCCGCTGTGGGCCTACAGCCTGCCAGTGGCAGGAATGCTGTCACTGGCTGTGGCGACGCTGTGGCAGAAGCGCGCCCGCAGCACCCGGTCAATGGGGCTGCTGGCCAATCTCTGGCTGCAGTGTTTTGTCTCCTGCCTGGTGTTTGCAGTCATTGAGGGCAGTCAGGGAAGCCTGGCGCCAGTACCCTCTGCCGGCTTTGTACTGAGCGTGTTATGGACCGCCAGCCTGCCCACGTTTGGCGGTTATGGATTGTACTGGATCTGCCTGCGTCGCAGTTCAGCAACGCGGGTCGCTACTCTTCTCTATCTCAGCCCGCCGATCACCCTGCTGTGGGCCTGGGCAATGTTCGGTGAGCCCCTTTCATGGCAGATGGCGCTTGGCATGGCGCTCTCTTCGCTGGGTATCTGGCTGGTGGTGCGGACGGAGTCCCGTCAGGCGGCGCGAGCGGCATAAAGCATCGGTCATTGCGTGCAGCCGGGCGTAATAACCCGTGACACCGCACCGTCATCTGCGCCCTGTTGCGGGTAGGCAGCCGCATGGCTTCGTGCTGCGCCCGTACCTGAATTGTCTGTTTTGTGATCAGCATTGTAGTACAACCTGTTTTATGGGTACTACAATCTCCCTCATGCTGACCCGGCAATATCGCGCGGGTTATTCGACACAGCCACCGGCGGTGCCACAGCCTCGCCATCTTCACCTTACCGCATGGACTCTCATGAAAGACGACATCAGCAAAACGGACCGGATCATTCTGGCGATAGGCGAAGAGATTGTATCGGGTAAATATCTTCCCGGTGCCGCGCTGCCCGCTGAAGCGGAGCTGTGTGAGCAGTTCCGCACCTCGCGCAACATCATTCGTGAAGTGTTGCGCACGCTGGTGGGCAAACGCCTGATAGAGGTCAGGCGCTATCGCGGCGCGTTTGTCACACCGCACGACCAGTGGAATTTTCTGGACAGTGAGGTGCTGCAATGGTCGCTGAAACACAATCGGGATCCCCGGCTGATCGGTGCCATGAACGAGGTGCGTAACCTGGTGGAGCCGCAGATTGCCCGCTGGTCGGCAGAGCGCGCCACTTCCGGCGATTTAGCCCGGATTGAAGCGGCGCTGAATGAGATGGTCGCGCATTATGACGATCGCACTGCCTTCAACCAGGCGGATATCCGTTATCACGAAGCGGTGCTGGCTTCCGTCCATAATCCGGTTTTACAGCAGCTCAGCGTGGCGATCAGTGCCCTGCAGCTGGCGATATTTGAACGCACTTACATGCCGGACAGTGACAACATGCCGCAGACGCTGCAGGAACATAAGGCGCTGTTTCATGCTATCCGTCAGCAGAATCCGGATGCGGCTGAGCAGGCAGCGCTGACCATGATTGCTAGTTCCGCACGCCGGTTAAAGGACATCCATTGAACAGCTATATTGCGATCGACTGGGGCTCCACTCACCTGCGAGCCTGGTATTACTGTGACGGCGTCTGTGAACAGGCGCGTCGCGCTGAAGCCGGTATCACACGTCTGCAGGGCAGACCGCCGGCAGAGGTGCTGGAGGAGATTACCCGTGACTGGCCGCGGCAGGCGGTGCCGGTGATCATGGCCGGCATGGTCGGCAGCGACGCAGGCTGGATGAATGTCCCGTATCTGCCCTGCCCGGTCTCGCTGGATGACCTTGCTGCACGTCTGACTCGCGTGGATAAACACGGCTGGATCGTACCGGGGCTAAGCCTGCATGACAGGGAAAATGTCAATGTGATGCGCGGCGAAGAGACTCAGTTGCTCGGTGCCGCGCGGCTGTGCCCCGCGTCTTACTACGTACTGCCCGGTACGCACTGCAAATGGGTGCGTGCGGATCAACAGCGGATCGTGGCGTTTCGTACCGTCATGACCGGTGAGCTGCACCATCTTCTTCTGCACCACGCCCTGATTGGCGCGGGCTTGCCTGCACAGGTTGCGGATGCGGAGGCGTTTCGTCAGGGACTGGAAACCGGCGCGCAGGATCGCAGCCTTCTCAGCCGATTATTTGAAGTGCGCGCGGCCCGCCTGCTGGGCGTACGGCCAGCCGCCTCGGTCAGTGACTTTCTCTCCGGTTTGCTCATCGGCCATGAGGTTGCGCTGATGGCGGAAACCTTTATGCACCCGCAGCCGACCCCGCTGACGCTGATCGCCAGCCCGGCGCTGGCCGATCGCTATCTGCAGGCGATGGCGCTAGGCGGGCTGTCAGCACAGTGGCTGGATGGCGATCGGGCTTTCCAGCAGGGAATCAGGAGCATTGCCCATGAACTGGATCACTAAGCTGCCGCTCATCGCCATTCTGCGCGGCATCCGCCCTGAAGAAGCCGAAGCGCATGCCGGCGCGCTGCTGGCGGCCGGCTTTGACGCCATTGAAATCCCGCTGAACTCACCGGAATGGGCGCGCAGCATCGCCAGCCTGGTGGCTGCCTTCGGACATCAGGCGCTGATTGGCGCAGGCACCGTTCTGGAGCCGGAGCAGGTGGACCAACTGGCGGCAATAAACAGCCGGCTGGTGGTGACGCCGAACACCGATGTCGCCGTTATTCAGCGCGCGGTGGCGCAGGGCATGACGGTGGCGGCCGGTTGCGCCACGGCATCCGAGGCGTTTACCGCCCTGAAGGCCGGTGCTCAGGCGCTGAAGATCTTTCCTTCCGCCGCCTTCGGGCCGGATTACATCAAAGCGCTGAAAGCCGTTTTGCCGGGGCAGGTCCCGGTTTTCGCTGTCGGCGGCGTCACGCCGGAAAATCTTCATGCGTTTCTGGCTGCAGGTTGCGTGGGTGCGGGTCTGGGCAGCGATCTGTATCGCCCCGGCCAGCCGGTTTCCCGCACCGCAGAACAGGCACGCGCTTTTGTCGCAGCCTATAAGGAAGCCACACAATGAAAATCACCCGACTGACCACCTACCGCTTACCGCCGCGCTGGATGTTCCTGAAGATTGAAACCGATGAAGGCGTAACGGGCTGGGGCGAACCGGTTATTGAAGGCCGGGCAAAAAGCGTTGAAACAGCGGTGCACGAACTCTCTGACTACCTCATTGGTCAGGATCCGGCGCGCATCAACGACTTGTGGCAGGTGATGTATCGCGGCGGCTTTTACCGCGGCGGCCCGATTCTGATGAGCGCCATCGCCGGTATCGATCAGGCGCTGTGGGATATCAAAGGCAAAGTGCTGGGCGTGCCGGTATGGCAGCTGCTCGGCGGGCTGGTACGGGACACCATTAAGGCCTACAGCTGGGTGGGTGGCGATCGCCCCGCTGAGGTGATTGCCGGGATTCATACCCTGCGCGCGATCGGGTTTGATACCTTCAAACTCAACGGCTGCGAAGAGATGGGCATTATCGACAGCGCGCGCAAAGTGGATGCGGCGGTCAGTACCGTGGCACAAATCCGCGAAACCTTTGGCAATGAGATTGAGTTTGGCCTGGATTTTCACGGTCGTGTCAGCGCGCCGATGGCAAAAATCCTGATCAAAGAACTGGAGCCGTATCGCCCGCTGTTTATTGAAGAGCCGGTGCTGGCAGAACAGGCGGAATACTATCCCCGCCTTGCCGCGCAGACGCATCTGCCGATTGCCGCCGGTGAACGGATGTACTCGCGGTTTGAGTTCAAGCGTGTCCTGGAGGCTGGCGGCCTTGCCATCCTGCAGCCCGATCTTTCCCATGCCGGCGGCATCACCGAGTGCGTGAAAATCGCGGCGATGGCCGAAGCGTATGACGTGGCGCTGGCACCGCACTGTCCGCTGGGCCCGCTGGCACTGGCTGCCTGTCTGCATGTGGATTTTGTAGCGCGTAATGCCGTGTTCCAGGAACAAAGCATGGGCATTCACTATAACCAGGGCGCGGAGTTGCTGGATTATGTGATCAATAAAGAGGACTTCACGCTGTCGGGCGGCCAGTTTGCGCCCTTAACCCGGCCCGGTCTGGGCGTGGAAATCAATGAGCCGCTGGTGGCGGCGCGCAGTCAGCATGCCGACGACTGGCGTAATCCGCTGTGGCGGTTTGCGGATGGCACCGTCGCAGAGTGGTAGATCGTTAACCCCGGCGGCGGACTGTTCTGGCACCCCATTGCCGCCCCGGCAGCGTCATAACCTATAACCCTACCCTGTCACCCTACCCTGCGTGCGCGGCGGGCAGGCCTGCTGCTGCCTGAATCCGGCACCACGCGAAACGAGGTCAAAATGATGAATATCACGCTACAGACTTCTACGCTCAGACAACTGAACACAAAAATTATCCCGTTCATTATCCTCTGCTATTTTGTCGCCAATCTGGATAAGACCAACATCTCGATCGCCGCGCTGCAGATGAACGCGGATCTGGGGCTTTCCGCCAGCATGTATGGACTGGGCGTCGGCATGTTTTATGTGTCTTACATCCTGTTTGAGATCCCCAGCAATGTCATCATGACCAAAGTCGGGGCGCGGCGCTGGATTGCCCGCATTATGATCACCTGGGGCATTGTCAGCACCGGCATGGCGCTGGTACACAGCGCGAATCAGCTGTATGTAATGCGCTTCCTGCTGGGTATGGCAGAGGCCGGTTTTGCCCCCGGCATTATCTACTATATCGCCTGCTGGTTTCCGAAAAGTAACCGCGCTCGTGCCATGTCCTTCTTCTACATGGGATCGGTCGCGGCTTCCATCATCGGCCTGCCGGTCTCCGGGGCGATCCTCAACATGCACGGCGTGGCAGACATAGCAGGCTGGCGCTGGTTGTTCGCGCTGGAAGGCATTCCTGCCGTGGTGCTCGGCATTCTGGTGCTGTGGCGTCTGCCGGATACGCCGGAACAGGCGGTATGGCTTAGCCCGCAGCAGAAATCCTGGCTGCGTCAGCGCCTGCAACAGGACAACACGGGTGCAGATGCTCAGCCCAACCACACCTGGCTCGGCGCACTGAAAAATAGCACCGTACTGCTGCTGAGCCTGGTGTGGTTTCTGCAGGCATTTGGGTCGATCGGTATCACGCTGTTTATGCCGTTAATCATCAAAAGCATGGCGGCCGGGCAGAGCAATCTGACGATCAGCCTGCTCTCTGCGGTGCCCTTTGTGCTGGCGTGCCTGTGTATGTACCTGAACGGACGTCATTCTGACCGTACCGGCGAACGCGCCTGGCATATGGGGCTGCCGCTGGTGTTTTCCGGCCTGGCGCTGACCGCCGCAATTTATGCCGGTAATCTGTGGCTGTCGTATGGGCTGCTGGTGCTTACCGTTGGCTTTAACTTTGCGCTGACGCCGATTTTCTGGGCCGTTACCACAGAGAAACTGCGCGGCGTCGCCGCTGCCGCGTCGATTGCGTTTATCAATACCGTGGCGAATTTCGTCGGGCTGGGCTTACCGCCGGTGCTGGGAAAAATCAAAGATGCCACCAGCAGTTATCATTATGGCCTGCTGATTGTGGCCGTTGCGCTGATTGCGGGCGGGATCATCGGCATTCTGGTTTCGCGCCCTGCGGAGGGTAAACCCAAGCCGCTGACGCAGAGGGAGGCGGGACACTGAAACCGGGGGCGCGCCCCCGGCTTGCGCGATAACGTTTTAGGCCTGTGACAGACGGAAGGTCGAGACAGCCTGCGTCAGATGCTGAACCTGATCTTCCAGAGAAGCGGCGGCAGCGGCAGATTCCTGCACCAGCGCCGAGTTCTGCTGCGTGACCGAATCCATTTCTGTCACCGCCTGTTCAATCTGGCCAATCCCACGACTCTGCTCGTCTGAGGCAGTGGAGATATGCTCCATCAGCTGGTTGACACGACTGACAGAGGAGATGATGGCGTTCATCGCTTCTCCGGTGCGGCTGACCTGCTCCGATCCGGTGTCAATGATGTTGACCGATTCGGCGATCAGGCTCTCGATTTCCTTCGCTGCCACCGCGCTGCGCTGCGCCAGGTTACGCACTTCGCCGGCTACCACCGCGAAGCCACGCCCCTGCTCCCCGGCACGGGCAGCCTCAACGGCCGCGTTCAGGGCAAGGATGTTGGTCTGGAAGGCGATGCCGTTAATGACGGTGATGATATCCTCAATCTTTTTCGAGCTGGAATTAATCAGCCCCATTGAGGTGATCACCTCGCGTGAGACTTTTTCCCCTTTCTCCGCGTTGACCACCGCTTCTGCCGTTAAGCGGCAGGCTTCAAATACGTTGTCGGTATTCTGTTTAACCGTGGCACCCAGCTCTTCCATGCTGGCAGCAGTTTCGGTTAAGGCGGCGGCCTGCTGTTCAGTACGCGAGGCCAGATCGATATTGCCGGCGGCAATTTCGCTGGACGCGGTCGAGACAGAATGCGCAGAGTCACGCACCTGCATGATGATACCGGTTAGCGAGACGCGCATGCTCTCCAGCGATTTCATCAGGCTCTGAATTTCGCTGCGCGACTGCGCTTCAACCGGTACGGCGGAATCAAGATGACCTGCAGCAATAAAATTACAGTGTTTGACGGCACTGAAAAGCGGTGTCAGCACAAAGCGACGCATCAGCATGGAAATTCCCACGATGACGATGCCAAACAGGATACCCAGCACCACCAGGATGACAACCCCTGAGTTGAAATGGCGCTGCGCGTCCTCATTCAGCGTTTTCGCGTAGGCTTCATGCTGTGCCAGCACTTTATCCAGAATGATTTCATACTGCCGATCCAGGTGAATGACATTCGGCAGAAGCTGCTTAAAGCGTGCCGGATCGTGCGCTTCTGCGGCGTCGATCAGTGGCTGAATACCCTGTGTCCGGTACTGCTGGTAAGCCTGACGATAGGCGTCAGCATCCGCCGCTTCACCCGGTAAACGGGGCGCCTGCATATAGGCCTGAAACGCTGCATCGGCTTTGCCGGCAGCGGCTTTGACGCTCTCCAGACTGGCGGTTGCACTTCCCGGTTTGTCATCCATCTCAGCCATATATTCCATTAACCTGACGCGTAACGTACGGCTGTGGTTGATCGGGTCGATAACCGAAAGAACAACGCGAATTTCTTTGTTTACGGCGTTCAGTGAGTCGTTACTGCGTACCAGCATCCAGATGCTGATGGCGACACTGACGACAAACAAAATCAACATTATGGTAAAAACGATCAATGAAGATTTTTTCAGGGACATAATTCACTTCCAGACAATAAGATATGAGGCTGGTATATCGGCATTTTTATCGGCCTCATTAGCCTGTCAGCACGCTTTTGTCAGGGGTAAAAGCTAAGTCATTCAATATGCGGACGATCTTTCCCGGCAGGGATTCGGTTATTTAGCCGACAGCGTTGATAAAGGCGCAGAACACGGCGTGCAGCCGCTTCGGTTTATCGGTCAGCGATCTGAACATCACGCTGTACTTTTTCCGGCCAGCCGCGGTGTCCCTTTGAGAGCGCAGCAGAAACCAGAAAGAAATCTATTTGCAGCGGGTGCGTCCCACCCGCTTTTATTATTTCGCGCTCAGGCACATTTTCTGGCTGCGCAGAATCAATGCCTCCGGTCTGCCTTAAACGCTGTGGCGTTCCGCGCCATCAGTGATGAAGCAGATCGTCAATAACCTCTTCTTTTGAAAGCTGATACGGAAAAAAGGTTGGCCAGTTTTCCAGCTCGTTGAGCAGCGCCTGCTGGGAAACGTTACCGGTAAAAATATGGAAATGCGTGGACTTGCGCGGGCTGATAATGTGATCGCTGAACTGTACAAATCGCGGGGCGTCACTTTTTTGGTCATGACAGGTAAATAAGTAACGAACCCCTTTTTTACCTGATGCGTAATGCAGAATTTTGTATCCGCTGTAATCATATTTGCAGGCGCTGACTTTTCCATTGCGGGTAAATTCAATGACACCCTTTTCGATACCCATATCGCTGATATCGCTGGCATAGCCGGTTAAATAGTAATTTTTTATCTCGCTGAACGTTTTGCTTTTATCGGCTTGCGCTTTTTGACGAAATACCGGATCAAGACTGCCCTCTTTCGCGTAAGGATAAACCGATTGCCAGACGCCGTCCCAGTCAGAAAGGGGCCGATCCTTTACCTGCGCATCAGCAAAAATGCCTTTTGCCGCTGCTGCTTCTTCCTTGTTCAGCGGCGCGCCATGCGCCAGCGCGTCAGTGCTTAAAACCAGTGCCAGAAGGAGTGAAAAGTGTCTGTACTGCATTGCCATTCGCCTGTGGTTGTTAATGTTATATTATAACATAACACACATAAGGGACGATGGCAGCAGAATTGTCCGTACCGTTACATGACCCGCGTATCCTCGTGACGCGCACAGCGCGGGCAATGCGCGCACGCTCGATGCTGTGCGGCAGAAACCGCTTCAGCAACGGGACGGGCGTGATGTCCGACGTTCTGCCACACGGGCGATCAACGCCCGTTGCGCCAGCCCGCATCCTGGATTGATTTTCAGGACCAGAAAAAAGTTTTACCCGCCCGGCCAGAGTTAACTTTTTCTTAAGAATATTCCGATAACCTGTGCAACACCTGAGCCCATCCCGGGCTTTTGCGGAGCGTACCCCATGCATAATAAAACCTCTGGTTCTTCTCCTCTCAGCAAAGTGCCTGCTGTGACTCTGGCGTTTTGGTTGACCAAGATCGCCGCTACCACGCTGGGTGAAACCGGCGGTGATGCGGTGACCATGTCGATGAATCTCGGCTACCTCACCGGTACGCTGATTTTCGCCATCATCTTTTTCATCGCTGTCGTAGTACAAATCAAACGCGACAGCTTCAATAAATGGATCTACTGGTTTACGGTGGTGGCGACCACAACGGTTGGTACCACGCTGGCTGACTTTGCCGATCGCTCACTGGGCATCGGCTATCTGGGCGGCACCGTCATGCTGAGCACGCTGCTGATTCTGTCGCTGCTGGTGTGGCGTATCACCTGCGGCACCATTGCCGTGAGTTCTGTGAATAATGGCGTGAGCGAGTGCTTTTACTGGCTAACCATTATGTTTTCACAAACGCTGGGTACGGCGCTGGGTGACTGGACCGCAGACAGCGAGGGGCTGGGCTATGACGGCGGCATTCTGCTGTTTGTCGGCGCGCTGGTCATTATCTGGGCCGCCAGCCGTTTTACCTCGCTTTCACGCACCGCGCTTTTCTGGGCAGCCTTTATTCTGACCCGTCCTCTGGGTGCGGTGGTCGGGGATTTCCTTGATAAACCGATTGCGGATGGCGGGCTGGCGCTGAGCCGCTACAGCGCATCGCTGTCACTGGCGCTGATTATCGTCGCCTTTCTCTGCCTGTTGCCGCAGCGTCCGGCGGTGAAAACGGTCTCCACCGTATAAAGGCAGCAGGAATCGCGCTGTCCCTTAGGATCGCAAAGGCAGAGCCGCACGCTCTGCCTTTTTTATTGATGACGTTCCTGCGCCCTTAAACAGCCGGCGTATTTCAGGAGTGGTGATCGCGCAGGTATACCGTCAGCACGTCCCGGGGAGCCTGCCGGCCGCACTCTGAAATCAGCCAGCCCACCGCACCACGATGATAGGTGCCGTGAAACAGCACATGGTGCAGCATATCGCCTGCCGTCATTGCACCTGCGCCACCATCCACGAAACGGAAAGCGATTCGCGCATTAAAATCCTCTGGCTGCAGGGTTTCGACATGTCGGATATACCAGTCTGTAGTCTCCGCCATTTTCGTCTGCAGCTCCGCAACCACAGGCGTTTCCGGGGTACTCAGCGCGGTGTAGCCGTGCGGCTGGCCAAGGATATTGGCTTTGAAGATCGCGTCCACCACGTAAATGTGATTCATCAGCCGGAGCATGCGGTGGCGCATGTCTGCGTAAGCCGGCTCATCAATGCCTGCAACAGTGGCCAGGGTTTCGGCATCTATCCAGCGCTTATATTTCAACAGGGTAATCATGTTTTCCGTGCTCATCCGCCCTTCCTTATTTGAGTATTTGCCGCGCATCCGCGCAGAGCAGCCCGCTAACATGCCATGCCGCGCCGCAAACGAACAGCGCGGATTGCTCCGCCACTATTCTTTATCGTCGCCGCCGGAAAATCAGTATCATAGCCTATCTGCCGCTTACCGGATTGAGTAACAACCTGTTATGACCGACCACACTGCGCTATTTTCGCGGCTCTCCTCCCTGCTGACGCAACCCAGCCGCACGCCGTTATACAAACGCTTTGCCAGCGCCATGAAAGAGGCAGTGCGCGATGGCACGCTGCGCCATGAAGAGATCCTGCCCGGCGAACGTGAGTTCAGTCACTCGCTGGGTATTTCGCGCATTACCGTGCGCAAGGCAATGGATGAGCTGGAAAAAGAGGGCATGGTGCTGCGCTCACGCGGCTACGGCACGCAAATCTGTAGCCCGTTTGAGTACTCGCTGAAAGAACCCAATGGCCTGTCGCAGCAGGCTGTACTGCGCGGCAAGAAGCCGGACACCTTGTGGATCAGCAAAAATAAAATTCCCTGCAGCATGGAGATTGCAGAACAGCTTGGGCTCAGTGAAGGCAGCGAAGTCTACCTGCTGAAGCGCGTGCGCTATGTTGACCAGCAGGCGGTCTCCGTCGAAGAGTCCTGGGTACCGGCCCGCTACATTGCGGATGTCGCGGCGATCGGCATTTCGCTGTATGACTATTTCCGCCAGCAGCAAATCATTCCGGTGAAATCACAGAGCCGGGTCAGCGCACGCATGCCGGATGCCGCCCTGCAACAGCAAATCGCCCTGCCTGCCGGTGTGCCGGTGCTGGTGATTAAGCAGCTGGCGTTTGATGCGCAGGGCGATGCGCTGGAGTACAGCATCAGCTACTGCCGCAGTGACATGTACGTATTTATTGCTGAGTAAGCGCCTGCTGCCAGTAGCGATAAAGCGTGGCGCGATCCGGTGCGCAATCTCCGCCGCGATGCGCCACCACATAGGAAGCCACCGCATTGCCGAGCGCCACGCTCTCCGCCAGTGACCAGCCGGAAGCCAGTCCCGCCAGCAGACCGCCGGCATGGCTGTCACCGGCGCCAATGGTATCCACCACCGTCGCGGGCAGCGCCGGTAACCAGCCCTGCTGACTGGCGTCGGCAAAGCCGGCCCCCTCGCTGTCCAGCCGCACCACAATGGCTGACGCGAAACGCTGCTGCCAGCGCGTCATCAGCTGTCGCGCCTCGAACGGCTCAGTGATGGCCAGACGTTCGCACCACAGCTGTTGCGCCTCCTGTCTGTTCACTGTAATCAGTGGATGCATCGCCATAATCCGGTCAAACAAGGCCGCGTCGATCGCCGCCAGCCGCGGACCCAAATCCACCAGCAGTTGACAGGGCGCAGGTTGCTGCTCCAGCCAGTCGAGCAGCCCTGCACCGCTGCGGCTGGCAAGCTGATAGCCGGAGAGATAAATCCAGCGCTGCGGCAGTTGCGGCAGCGCACTGAGCAGCGCGGCGTCCCACTGATTCTCTACGCCACTGACGGATAAAAACGTGCGCTCACCCTCCGGCTCGACCAGCGCCAGGCACCAGCCGTTATCACCCGCTGCATTCTCCAGCACGCTATGTATTCCATAGTCAGCCAGTTTCTGCCGGATGAGGCTGGCCCACGGCCCGGCGCCCAGCGGCAGCGCGTTAATCGACGGAATGCCCAGCCGGTGCAGCGTAATCGCGACGTTAAGCGCACAGCCACCCACGCTGACGCCCTGCTGCTGCAGTTCAATATCGCTGCCACGCTGCGGGAGTGAACCCGCCTTCGCAATCACATCCACCACCGCGGCGCCGATCACACACACCGGCAGACGCCCCGACAGTCGTGCTAGATCATCAGGCGTGAGCATACGCGGCCTCACGCTGCTGGCGAAAACGCAGGAATGCACGGCTGTAACGGGTAAAGTCCAGCGCATTGGCAGCGTCCAGCTCCGCTTTCAGCGTCGGGTCAATGGCATCAATCCCGTGCAGCGCACCGCACACCGCCACCGCCATTGCACCGATGGTGTCGGTATCCCCTCCCAGATTGGCGCATAAAATCGCACAGCGGTTGGGATCGGTGCCGGCCAGTTCTACCATCGCTATCGCCGCCGGTACCGATTCAATGGTGCTGGTGCCCGTGCCGACCAGATCGTAAATCTGCTGCATGGTTGACTCGGCACCCCTGCCCTGCGCCGCGACCTGCAGCGCCAGCTCAATGCGCGACGCCATTGACGCGCTGAATGTCGTGATGCGCTTCTCCTGTGCGGCCCGCGCAATCGCGGGCAGCTCGTCGCGCAGGGTGGCCCAGGCCGCGCCGTCGATGGCGCGGGAAATGGCCCAGGCTATCGCTGTGGCACCCGCGACGGCAACATCTGCTTTGTGCGTGGGGCTGGATGCCAGCGCCACGGCATCAATAAAGGCGTTGAGATCCCGTGCGGGCAGCAGGCAGCCCAAGGGTGATACGCGCATGGCGGCGCCATTGGTCAGCCCGTTATTTTCCAGTTGCGCCACCGGCGTACCGTTTTTCAGCGCGTTAAGGGCAATCTTTGAGGTTGGCCCGAGTACATTTTTATTGAAGGCATCAAACGATTCTGCCCAGCGCAGAATATTGGCACCAATGGTTTCCGCGTTGATCTCCCCCTCATGGCTGATGATGGCGTCCGCCAGCGCCAGCGCCATGGCGGTGTCATCAGTAAAAGTCGCGCGGCCAAAATAGCAGGCGGCACTGTTTTCAGCCGGTCCCGGCAGAAAGCGATCGATCCAGCCAAAATGCTGCTTCACGCGACTGCGCGGCCATAACTCTGAGGGCATGCCCATTGCATCGCCGAGCGCCTGGCCGTAAAAAGCGCCCAGAATCCGTTTTTCCTGGTGTGTCATTGTCATTATTACATCTCTTATTTATGGCTTTCAGCAGGCGCTGCATGATCGAAAGCGGTTAATTCGTCGCTGCGTTTTTTGCCGTCACGGAACAGGACGATAAAAGCCAGCGTGATGATGACAATCATAACGCTGCCGAACAGCCACATACCGGCCCAGTTAAAGGTTTGCCCGTTACGCGGTTGGTCATAAGCGAACATCTCTTGCATCAGATAACCGCCCAGACGATAGCCCAGCAGGCTGCCGATACCCTGACACGCCAGCGTAATCAGCCCCTGCGCCGCGTTACGCATGGCGACCGGCGCTTTCTTATCGACATAGATATAGGCCGTAATGAAGTAGAAGTCGTAGCTGACGCCGTGCAGCAGGATGCCCATAAACAGCAGGCCAAACGTGAGGATGTTCTGGTCGCCGCCGAAAACAAAGAACACATAGCGCAGCGCGGCGGTCACCAGGCCAAGCAGCAGCACTTTGCCGATACCGAAGCGCTTGATAAAGAACGGCAGCGCCAGCAGGAAGAAGATCTCTGAGACCTGTCCCAGCGTCATCCAGCCGGTGGCATGCGGCAGTCCGACTTCCGTCAGATAACCTTCGGCAAAAATGTAGTAAAACGCCAGCGGCATGCTGAACAGGAAGGAGCAAACAAAAAATACCAGAAAGCTGCGATCTTTCAGCAGGTGCAGCGCATCCAGCCCGAGCGCCACGCGCAGGCTGAATTTCCCGGTGCTTTTGGGTTCCGTTGCCGGCAGGGTTAACGCAAACAGCCCAAGCAGCAGCGAACTGGCTGCGGTAATCAGCAGCGGGACGTTGCTGGCAGAGATATCGCCAAAGCCCAGCAGCGGCGGCAGAAATCCGCAGACAATACCGGAGGCGATCCAGCCAAGCGTGCCCATAACGCGAATACGCGGATAGTCGCGCTCCACATCGCCGACGTGCGAAAACGCAATGCTGTTGGTCAGCGCAATGGTCGGCATATAGGTCAGTGCATAAAGCAGCAGTAAGGGGAAAAAGCCAGAGAAATGGGTTTGCTGCGCGGCGAGAAACATCAGGATCGCGCCGGCGATGGTCAGCAGCGATAACACTTTCTGCGCCTGGAAGAAGCGATCGGCCAGCGATCCCACCAGAATAGGCGACAGGATGGCAGCGATTGAGGTGCAGGCATAGCACCAGGCAATCTCGACCGGCGTGAAGCCGTTTTTGCTGAGGAAAGCCCACAGCGGGACAAACCATGCTCCCCATATGAACCACTCAAGGAACATCATAAAAGACAGTTTTGGTATTGTTGTTTTCATCGAAAATAACTCCCCGGTGTTGGTGGCTCCACTCTAGCACCGGGAACAATACCTTTATAATACCTTTGACGGAGAGTTTGAGCCGCGCCACAAGATTTTTGCCGGTGACCGATCCGGGCTGGATTCGGGGCATGGAATAGATCGAGGGCGCGTCACAAAGACAGGACGCAGATGCCGGTGGTGATGGCGAGGGCTTATGCCCCGGATCGCTTTACCCGGATAAAGTCAGTCTGCGGGCAAATCCGCATCACGAATAACGCCGGAATGGGCCTCAAGAAGGGTTAAGGTGAGCGGATCCAACAGCGCGCGCGCGCCGGCATCGCCCTGCAGATTGCCGAGCGCGGCGCGCCAGGCTGAAGCGAAGCCAACCGGATGTCCTGGCTGGTTTTGCCACACCAGCCTCACCTGTGGCAGGCCGGCAGACAGCGCCTGCGCCACACGGCGATGATCCTCAGCGGTAACCCAGGCCATATCACCTGGCTGAATCAGCCAGCCCTGCCATGCCGGGGTGGCACGTACTGCGGCGGCAATGGTTTCGCCGCTGCCGGCGCTGTTCAGCGTGATGACCGGCATCGCAGCCTCGCGGGCGAGCTGCAGAATGCCGTGGGCATCGGGACGGGTTACCAGTATGCACGGCAGTCCGCTGCGCTGCGCCTGAGCAAGTGTAAGGCTGATAAGGGGACGTGAAACGCCCGCCGCATCCGGATAAGGTGCCAGCAACTTGCAACCTTCGCCACCCGCCTGCTGAAAACGCGTCCCTTTGCCTGCGGCGAGAATAATGATGCCCGGTGTGCGCATAATAAAGTGTGTCTGAGAGTCGGGACGCGCATTATGGCGCGCCCCGTTTTGCTTAGCGACGATTTTTCCAGATTGTCTGGATATTGCAGAATTCGTGCACGCCAAAACTGGAGAGTTCACGGCCATAGCCGCTCTTCTTCACCCCGCCAATCGCGACGCGCGGATCGGAAGCACCGTTGCCGTTAATGAACACCGCGCCGGTTTCCAGCTGATCTGCCAGCTGTTGCGCACGCGTTTCATCTCCGCTCCAGACGGTGGCACTCAGGCCAAATTCACTGTTGTTGGCCAGCGCCAGCGCATGTTCTGCGTCACGTGCGACAGTGATTGCAGCCACCGGTCCGAAGATCTCCTGCTGAAATGCCGTCATCGCCGGGGTGACGTCAGCGAGGATTGTCGGCGCATAGTAATTGCCTGCACCTTCCAGTTTGTGGCCGCCGATCACCAGACGTGCACCTTCCTGCAGTGTTTGCTGAACCTGACGATCCAGTTCGTCTCGCAGATCGTAACGGGCCATCGGGCCGATGTAGGTTTCTTCCTGCATCGGATCGCCGATTTTCAGCGCCTGGACGGCTGCGCTAAAACGCGCCTCAAACGCTTCTGCGATGCTCTCTTCGATAATGAAGCGCTTGGCTGCCATGCATACCTGTCCGGTGTTCTGGTAGCGTCCTGCGACGGCTGAGGCCACTGCTGCGTCCAGATCGGCATCGGCCAGTACGATAAATGGATCCGCTCCGCCCAGTTCAAGAACCGTTTTCTTCAGCACTGCGCCGGCCTGCGCAGCAATCGCGCTGCCTGCGCGCACGCTGCCGGTCACGGCAACGGCGGCGATGCGCGGATCGTTAATCACAGCAGAGACACCATCATTATCGGTATTAATGACCGTAAACCCGCCTGCTGGCAGATCGGTGGCATCAAACAGCTCCGTCATCAGCCCGGCACAGCCCATTACCGCTGGCGCATGCTTCAGTACATAGGTGTTACCGGCCAGCAGCATACTGACGGCACCGCGCAGTACCTGCCAGTAAGGGAAGTTCCATGGCATCACAGCCAGGATCACACCCAGCGGACGAAATGCCTGCCACGCCTGCTGGTTTTCCACCATTGCTGGCTTGTCTGCCAGCATGGCCGGGCCATGCTCCGCGTACCATTCACATAAGTGAGCACATTTCAGCACTTCTGCCCGTGCCTGCGCGATAGGTTTGCCCATTTCACGCGTTGCCATAGCGGCAAGCTGCTCCTGACGCTGACGAAGCTGTTCTGCCAGCTGACGCAGAACCTGTGCTCGCTGCGCCAGCGGTGTTGCACGCCACTGGCTGAATGCCTCTGCGCTCTGTTGCAGAGCTGCATCGACTTCAGCGGGCGTCTGCAGTGGGTAAGTTGCCAGGGTTTCGCCTGTGGTCGGGTTACGCGTAATGATGTTGTCAGTCATGGGATCTCCCTTAATGCGGTGTCTTTTCTTTCAGACTACCTTACGCCTGACCATACCTGATGAAAAATGAATATTGATCAGTAACTTCATCACAGAATATGAAAGGTCTCGATCAGATGAGTGAATTCAGGATCTGACAGCGTGCTGAATGAAAATTTAAGTCATAACCTGAGAAACGCAAAGATTAGGGTTGTCGGGCATTGATTCTCCATGAGTTATCCACTTATACAGTGAATAGATCTTTAAGAAAGATCATAAGGAGATCTAAAAGAGATCCAAAGAGATCCCCGATCGTCGCAGGCCGCACGGCACAAGGGCTGAGAAGGTGATCGTGTTCACTATAAACAGTAAAACATTCACTGTAATCAGAACTTTATTCACTATAGAGAGTAGAATGTTCACTATAATCAGTGATACTGTTCACTGTAATCAGAAACCGATCCTTTTCATCCACAGAATGAAGATCTCAGGCT